>JAIOIM010000737.1 GCA_019912505.1 Ignavibacteriaceae bacterium | reverse complement strand
GATAAAAACGCTAAAACACAAAAGCAACTTCCGCGCAAAAAGAAATAATCCTTTTATTGGTTTATTTATTAAGCCTTCAAAATATTTTTAGTTTTGAAGGCTAATTTTTATAACAGATGAATAAAATTTTCAAAATAATATTTTTACTTCTTGTATTCGTCTACTCCTCAAGCCTATCGTTTGCTCAGGACTCCCAAATAATTTCCCTTAAATACAAAACGAAACAATTACCGTTCGGGTTAACTCAAAAAATACCCGAACCGCAGCCGGTGGTGGCAATGGCTTTAAGCGGAGGCGGGGCAAGAGGTCTGGCACAAATAGGTGTGATGAAAGCTCTTGCAGAAGCAGGCGTTGTTCCTGATATTATTATCGGTACAAGCATGGGGAGCATTGTCGGCGGATTGTATGCCTCGGGTTACAGCATTCCCGATCTTGATTCGATTGCAGTTAATACAGAATGGGATAAGCTTCTTACATTAAGTAAAGAAATTGAGCGGCGCGAATTATTCATCGACCAAAAAGTTACCGAAGATAAAGCAGTTTTTGCTCTCAGGTTAGATGGCTTAAAACCGATATTACCTACATCAATAAACGATGGTCAAAAACTTTCTAACCGTCTCAATCTTCTTACATTTCAAGCACCATTGCATGCAAAAAATAGTTTTAATGATTTAAAAGTAAAATACCGCGCTGTTTGTACCGATTTAATTTCCGGCGAACAGGTGGTTATTAGCGAGGGCTCCCTAAGCCAGGCTATGAGGGCAAGCTCAAGCGTTTCGTTTTTACTTTCGCCTGTACGAGTGGATAGCCTTCTGTTAGTTGACGGTGGGTTAGTCGCAAATATACCGGTCCGCATTGCATCAGAAGAAGGAGGCACATACTTAATAGCTGTTAATACAACAAGTCCGTTAAACGATGCCGAAGATTTAGATTTGCCATGGGTGGTTGCTGACCAAATAGTAAGCATTCCTATGAAGTTGCTGACCGAAAAGCAGCTAAATTATGCCGATGCAATAATATCGCCGGAACTTAAAAATTTTAAATCCAACGACTTCACACACATTGACTCCTTAATAAAAGCCGGGTACTTAGAAACTTTGCCGACAGCAAAGAAAATTAAAGCATCGCTCGATTCGATGTTCAGATATAACATAACCGGTAAAGAATATTTTATACCGAATGTTATTTCAACCGGCAAAGAAAAATCATTCGAAAGGATGTTTATTGATAAATACGCGCGAATGGATTCCGTCTCCAACCATGTAATAATGTTCGATATGTGTAAAATTTTTGAAACCGGCGACTATCGTTCGATGAACGCAAAAATTGAAAGGTATCGGGACTATTCAACAATAACATTTGTGTATGAAGAAAACCCCAAAGTAAAAGTTATTTCAATTGAAGGGGTAACAGTCATCAACCCTGATTATATTCATAGAACAGCATCAACATTAGCCGGAAAGCCTTACAACCCAAAACACACATCGGATGCATTAATAAAGATGCTTAGTTATTATAGAGCGCTGGGTTATTCTTTAGCCGAGATTAAAACTATAAATTTTGATGAAGTTAATGGCGAACTAAAAATTTGTTTTACGGAAGGATTAATTAATCAACTGAAAATTGAAGGGAATGAAAACACAAACCGCACAGTAATAAGCCGCGAGTTTCCAATAAGCGCCGGTGATTATTTTGTTTATAAAAATGTTGAAGAGGGTTTACGCAATCTTCGCAGTACAAATCTTTTTGAAGATATTGTATTAACTATACAAATTATAGATGGGAAAAATACTTTAATTCTGAAGGTGACAGAAAAGATATCGAGCTTGCTGCGAATAGGATTCCGAATTGATAACGAAAGACGCGCACAGCTTAACCTTGATATTCGAAACGAAAATCTTTTCGGAACCGGTTCCGAACTTGGCGCGCTGCTTTTCGGAGGCACAAGAAACCGGTCATTTTTTCTTGAGCATAAATCAAACCGGATATTTGATACTTATTTAACATATAAAATAAACGCGTTTTATAAACTGAATGATGTTTATTTATACCAGGACGATCCAATCACGGACATTCATAGTTTTTCCAGATCGCAGGTTGGCGAATACAGACAAGTTTTTTACGGCGCTTCAATTTCTATCGGGGCTAATGTTGAAAAACTTGGAAATTTAATTTTTACCGGAAAGTATCAGTTTGACGAAATAAAAAACAAACAGGAAAATTTTGTAGAACCATATAAAACAAGAATAGTAAGTTTAAAAATAAGCTCCACCATCGATACGCAGGACAAATATCCTTATCCAGAAAATGGAGTTTATGCTCAGGGTGTTTATGAAACAGCGCAGACAGTTCTTGGCGGAGATATCGGCTATACAAATGTTTCGTTTTTGTATAAAAGTTATATTACGTTGGGCAGTAGTCATACCTTTGCACCAAAATTTTTAGTTGGTTTTGCAGATAAAACGCTGCCGCTAAGCGAGCAATATTCACTCGGCGGACAGGAATCGTTTTTTGGTTTACACGAGGATGAGTATCGGGGGAGGCAAATATTTTTAGTTTCACTTGAGTACCGTTATAAGCTTCCGGTTCAAATATTCTTTAATACATATATTTTGTTTCGATACGATCTCGGAACAATATGGAACGAGCAGGAGCAGATACGCTTTAAGGATTTAAGACACGGGGTGGGAGGTACGCTTTCGTTCGATACACCGATTGGGCCTGCGGA
>JAIOIM010000736.1 GCA_019912505.1 Ignavibacteriaceae bacterium | reverse complement strand
ATAAATATTGACCCGACTGCTTATATTTCAAATCCAAAATCAAATAGAAAGTTGCCGGATGTGGTTGATGAAAAATCAATTTTGCAAACTTACAAAATTGTATATGAAGAAGATAAAGACCCTTATCTTGTAATTGCAATAATAGAAATTTTGTATGGATGTGCATTGCGTGTATCTGAATTATGCTCACTAAACCGGATTGATTTGAATATTGTTGAAAAAATAGTTATAGTAAAAGGTAAAGGGAAAAAAATGCGAATAGTCCCCATTGGGTCTAAGTCGATAGAAATTATAAAGGAATATTTGCAAAGCCGGGGAACGATACTACCGGGGGAAGCTTTATTCACCAACAAGAAAGGAACAAGAATATATCCAAGATATGTAGGCAGAATTACAAACAAATATTTGTCAAAGGTGACAGATATTTCAAAAAAAAGCCCTCATACTTTACGTCATTCGGCAGCCACACATATGCTTGATAACGGTGCCGATCTGAAGGCAGTGCAAGAGATTCTTGGACACGAAAATCTTTCGACTACCCAAATATATACACATGTTAGTATCGAAAGGCTAAAGTCCACATACAAGAAATCTCATCCTAAATCTTAATTAATTTTTTGGAGGAAATTATGAATGTCACAATAACAGCAAGAAAATTTAAAGCTCACGCTACTTTGAAAGAATTTATACACAGTGAGCTAAAATCACTCGATAAATATGGCGATGAAATTTTAGATGTTGATGTAGTACTTAGTTTTCAAAATTCAAAGGACAGCATAAAAACAGCTGAAGTTATCCTCCACGTTCCGGGTCAGGTACTTGCAGCTACTGAAGATTCCGATGATTTTAAAAAATCGGTTACTGCCTCCATCTTAAAAATTGAAAAACAATTAGCGAAAATTAAAACTAAGCGGAGTGCAGCAAGAATTAAATGATAAAAATTGATCAAAAAGCCGTTTCGCGCAAGCGTAATATTACAGTTGGGTTTTTTTTCGAAAACGCGCGAAAACCTTTTAAATTAAAGCTTTATTCAAGTGAATCTGGATTTTCAAGAAAAATCAATGATCAAAATTTACACAGACCCGGTTTGGCTTTAGCCGGGTTTGTTGAAACTTTTTCCTATGATAGAGTTCAGATTTTTGGCAATACTGAAATGCGGTATCTTGCTCAACTGCCCGACCCTCAAAAAAAGGAAAGTCTCAACCGTATTTTTCAGTTTGATATTCCATGTATAATATTGACAAACAATAACGAGCCTTTCCCGATTCTGATTGAGCTGTGTAAAAAATATAGTATCCCTCTTTTTTCAACAACCATTAGTACTACAAAACTTGTTTACCTCGTTGGCGATTTTTTAGATGATCAGTTTGCGCCAAGAATTTCAATACACGGTTCGTTTGTTGATGTTTACGGTGCGGGAATGTTGTTTGTTGGTAAATCGGGGATAGGTAAAAGTGAAGTTGCTCTCGACCTTGTTGAAAGAGGACACCGGCTTGTAGCTGATGATGTTATTATTCTTACAAAAAAGGGAGAAGGAATATTAATGGGGGCAGGCACAAGTTTAACAAAACACTTTATGGAAATCAGAGGGCTTGGAATAATTGATGTTGAAAGAATGTTTGGGATAAGAGCTATAAGATACCAGAAACGACTTGAAATAATAGTTGAATTAGAAGTGTGGAATGATAACGGCAACTATACTCGAACCGGATTAGATGAAGAAACTGTTTCTATCCAAGATGTAGAAATTCCGTACATAAAGCTTCCCATCTTACCTGGTAAAAATATTACGGTTATTTCAGAGGTTATCGCGCTAAATTATTTATTGAAGCATTATGGTTACGATTCTTCAACTATTTTGCAAAACAGATTGACTCAAAAAATTCAAAATAAATCTGATGACAATGATACGAGAGGCGTAGATTACTTCGAACATGATTTTGAATAAAAAACTTATTATTCTTCCCTTGACAAAGAGAGGTTAAATGCCTAATTTCCGCTCCGAATTATGAAAAAATTGTATTATTTCTCAAAGTCTAAACTTCAGTTTGTTGAAATAAAAAAATACAAATTGAAGCTTACAGTAACTTTCTCGGTGGCGGTTCTAACCATCAGCGTCTTAATATTTGGCGGCTATCACTTTATCTTATCTTTAACGGCATCTAATAAAGATATTTATGCTTTAAAGAGCGAAAATAAAGCTCTTGTTAATAAATTGGATGAAGTGATAAAACTGTATAAGAACCTAGACCAGGAGTTAGACAGTTTAAAATTAGTTGACGATGATTTAAGAGTTGCGGCTAACCTTCCACCAATTTCTGATGAAGAAAGAAAAGTTGGTATAGGCGGCAGCTCGTTTGATAACATCCTTGATTTTTCGAAATATTCTACGCCTAAGCTCGATGAAGCTTTAGCATTTATTGATGAAATTTCCAGAAAAGTAGAGTTCGAAAAATCTAACTACGCCAATCTTTCAAAAACATTAGAAAAAAATAGGGAGTTGTCAGAAGCAATTCCTGCAATAATTCCATGCACCGGAACCATTGGCACTCACGGGTTTGGAATGCGGATGCATCCTATATTGCACATAAAACGGATGCACGATGGTATTGACATTATTACAGATCGTGGTACACCGGTTTACGCACCGGGAAAAGGCAAAGTATTATCTGTTGGTTATCGCGGCGGTTATGGTTTATGTATCGAAATCGATCATGGATTCGGATACCATACTGTTTACGGACATCTTTCTTCTACCAATGTAAAAGAAGGAGAGTCAGTTTTGCGCGGAAGACTGATTGCTAAATCCGGCAGTTCGGGCTTGTCTTCAGGTCCACACCTTCACTATGAAGTTCATCATGACGGAGTGAAATTAGACCCTGAGCACTTTTTCTTTGATAAAATGGGATTCTTTGAATTAACAAGAAAATAAAATTAGTGGAGAAAAGGTATTATGATCTGGACAGTTGAACTAGCATCATTTTTAGATGATGCACCCTGGCCGGCGACTAAAGATGAATTGATTGATTACGCCGACAGAATCGGTGCCCCTTATGAAGTAATCGAAAATTTAAACGAACTCGAGGATTCAGACGAGCCTTATGAGTCTATTGACGATATATGGCCAGATTATCCAACTGATGAAGATTTCTTCTATAACGAGGATGATTATTAAGATGGCGCTCAATGCGCCTTTTTTTTATTACTATGATAACTGACTGGCAAGGAATTTATAATCAGGATATTGTAAAAAGTATTTTATCCCGCCTAATTGAATCCGGTAGGGTTCCACACGCATTTTTGTTTTACGGCACCGAAGGCGTGGGGAAGGATTTTACCGCACTCCGGTTTGCCCAACTTCTAAATATTTCAAACTCAGGCAACGAAGCGTTAAATATCTGCCGGCAAATCGGGCGTTTGGAAGAACCATACCTTAAATTTATTTTCCCTATTCCCCGTGGTAAAAATGAAACCAATGAGAGTACACCGCTTGAAAAACTTACGCCGGATGACGTTGAAAAGGTGAGGGAAGAGGTTGCTAAAAGAATTGTTAATCCCTACCATCGCATAAAAATTCCAAAAGCAAATAATATAAAAATCAGCAGCATTAGAGATATAAAAAAATTTGTTTCATTAAGTTTTACTGATATTGGGTATAGAGTTATTATTATTTCCGATGCTCATCTTATGAACGAAGAAGCTCAGAACGCTCTTTTAAAAAATCTTGAAGAACCTCCTGAAGGAGTAATTTTTATTTTAACGACCCCGCTACCGGCTTTATTACGGGAAACCATTCGCTCCCGCTGCTGGTTGGTTCATTTCCAACCATTGCTAACACAAGACATAAGCTCAATTCTTATTGAACACTTCGGTACAGATTCGACTGCTGCAAATGCAGTTGCGCCATTTTGCGGCGGTTCCATTGCTTCCGCTGTTTCCTTGCTCAATCATAATTTTGAAGCATTGCTTAATAAAACCATACACATACTTCGTTATTCATTCGGCAGAAAATATCATTCGGCATTGGAAGAATTTTCTTCGGTTTTATCAGAGGGGAGTGCGGAATCTGTTCAATTAATTATTCAGATGATAACAACGTGGTTTAATGATTTGCAACGTTATAAAATAAGCCAAGACGATATTTATTTCAAAAATTATCCGGAAACATTACAGAAGTTCAATGATAAATTCCCTGAATTGGAATTAACCGACATAATAATAATGCTGGATCAATTGTCGGCTTCATTGAAAGGTAATGCAAATTTATCGACAGTTGTTTTAAATACTATTTGTCAGCTTTCCTTACTTACTTTGAATTATAAAAATAAGCCGACAAATAAAATTAATGCTTAACAAACTGTTTCAATTGTGGAACTTAATTCATTTTTAATTAACTTAAAGTAATTATTAAATCATTGTGAAAGTATTTTATGAAAAAAGTAGTAATCGTTTCAGCAAAAAGAACTCCAATAGGTTCATTCGGTGGTTCGCTAGCTTCTTTAAGTGCTACAAAATTAGGAAGCCTCTCAATAAAAGCTGCCGTTGATGAAGTAAAATTAGACCCATCACTTGTTGATGAGGTAATATTCGGAAATGTGTTAACATCTGGTCTCGGGCAGGCTCCGGCTCGTCAGGCAGCACTTTTTGCAGGCTTGCCCGAAAAAACCGAATGCATGACAATAAATAAAATGTGCGGCAGCGGGTTAAAAGCCGTAATGCTTGCTCATCAGGCAATTAGTTTAGGCGATGCAGATGTAATAGTTGCTGGCGGGCAGGAAAATATGTCAAATGCTCCATATCTTCTTCCTAAGGCACGCTTTGGGTACAGGCTTGGTAATGCCGAGATTGTTGACTCTATGGTAGTAGACGGATTGTGGGATGTTTATAACAACATCCATATGGGCAGCTGTGCGGAGTCTTGCGCGCGCGACTTTTCTTTTACAAGGGCTGAGTTAGATGATTTTTCAATAAAAAGCTATAACAAAGCTATCCAGGCTCAAAAGGATGGAAAATTTAAAGACGAGATTGTTAATGTTTCAATACCCGTTAGAGGCGGAGAAAATATTGTTGACTTTGATGAAGAACCAACTAAAGTGAATTTTGAAAAAATACCGGGGTTAAAACCGGTCTTTGAAAAAAACGGAGTTGTAACTGCTGCAAATGCATCGAGCATTAACGATGGATCTGCTGCGTTAGTTGTGATGAGCGAAGAAAAAGCAAAGCAGCTCGGGTTAAAACCGCTTGTTGAGATTGTGGCTCAAAGTTCCACGGCAAAAGCCCCGATACAATTTACTACCGCGCCTGCAGACGCAATTACTAAAGTTCTAAAAAAGGCGGGCATGTCTGTAAACGATATCGATCTATTTGAAATTAACGAAGCCTTTGCAGTTGTTTCGCTGGCAGTAAATAAAATTCTTGAGCTTAATTCTTCAAAGATTAATGTTAACGGCGGCGCAATTGCTCTCGGTCATCCTATCGGTGCCAGTGGAGCGCGAATTCTCGTTACACTAATTCATGAAATGAAAAAGAGAAATTCAAAATATGGTCTTGCTTCGCTTTGCATCGGCGGCGGAGAAGCTTCGGCTTTAATAATTAAAAACTATCAAGCATAGGAAGGTAAGAAACATGGAAATCAAAAAAGTTTCGGTAGTTGGCGGCGGAACAATGGGCAATGGTATTGTTCATACTTTTGCGCTCAAAGGGTTTGATGTAACATTTGTTGAGTTAAAACAAGAACTTGCCGAAAAAGCAATTAAAACAATTTCTAAAAATCTCGATAGACAAGTCTCAAAATCTATTATTACAGAAGAGGCTAAAACTGCTGCACTTGCCAAAATTAAAATTGCAATTGGTATTGAAAATACGCCTGCCGACAGCGACTTGGTAATAGAAGCAGTTTATGAAAATAAAGATGTAAAGCTTAATATTTTCAAGACGCTTGAAGCCAATATTAAAGCCGACGCTATTTTTGCTTCAAACACTTCGTCGATTTCTATTACAGAATTATCTGCCGTCTGCCGCACCGAAAAATTTATCGGCATGCACTTTATGAATCCGGTACCGGTTATGAAACTTATTGAAGTTATCAGGGGTTATTCAACTTCTGATGAAACTTACAAGGTCATCAAACAGTTATCCGAGCAGCTCGACAAAGTTGCTGTTGAAGTACACGATTACCCCGGGTTTATAGCAAACAGAATTTTAATGCCAATGATAAATGAATCTGTATTTGCTCTTTACGAAGGTGTTGCTTCTGCTGAGGCAATAGATACAGTAATGAAATTAGGGATGAATCATCCGATGGGACCGTTAACACTTGCTGATTTTATTGGGCTTGATGTTTGTCTTGCCATCATGGAGGTTTTATATAATGGGTTTAACGACTCAAAATACAGGGCCTGTCCTTTATTAAAAAAGATGGTTGCTGCAAATAAACTTGGCAGAAAAACCGGTGAAGGATTTTTTAAATATTGATGCCAAAGGCTAATCCAGGAAGACTGTGAAAGAAAAAAGCAAACGATTATTCTTGAACTTTTTGGTAAAATCCAGAAGTTATAAACGTAATTTTCAGAAAAGATTCTCTAAGCTTTCTTTACCTGAGTATACAACTTTTATAATGTTTTCTGTAATAATCGGTTTGGTAGCTGGTTTGGCTACAGTACTTTTTCATCATTCAATCGATTTTTTTAATCGTGTGTTTTTCGAGCAGACTGCCGGGGGATTATTTTTCCTCGGCACTGCGGCTGTAATAGTGCTTCCCGCACTCGGTATGATAATTCAGGCAATTATGATTATGCTTGCACCGGACACGGCTCAAAAAAAAGGAGTATCTGAGGTTATTAAATCAGTTTCGTTGAGAGGGGGTTACATTCCATTTAAAACCACGTTATTTCATTTTATTGCGCCAGTTGTTTGTATCGGTTCCGGAGGTACAGTTGGTCCAGAGGGTCCAGCCGCGCAGGTTGGGGGAGGGATATCAAGTAAACTAGTTAGCCTATTAGGTTTTTCAGATGAACGTACGAGAATATTTACAGCTGCCGGTGCAGGCGCAGCCATAGCAGCAATATTCAATACTCCGCTTGGCGGTGTGTTTTTTGCACTTGAGGTAGTTTTATTAAATGATTTGCATACACCAACTTTTTCCGCATTAATATTATCTTCAGTTACCGCAAGCGCAATATCAAGAATACTTCTCGGCAATCATTCAGTATTTATTATTGACGTTGGTTATACAATAGATTACTCCAATCTTTATTTTTATGCAATACTTGGTTTTATTACAGGTATTTTGTCAATATTGTTTATTCACTACTCAAATTACCTCCGCATTTTTTTTAGAGACAAGGTTTATTCAAAAAAAATACCGCAATGGTTTGTTATGATGACGGTCGGGCTTCTAGTTGGCGTAAGCGGATATTTTTACAAGGAAATTTTCGGAATCGGATATTTTGCCATAAACGAAGTTCTCACTAATTCAATCGGTTGGAAGATTGTAGTTGTAATACTAGTACTAAAATTTCTTCTTGTACCACTTATCATTAATTCCGGTGGTTTCGGTGGATTATTTGCTCCGTCATTATTTATGGGAGCATGTATCGGTTACTTATTCTCTTTTACAATTAATGCTGTTTGGGGTCTTAACTTAAATCCAACAATTATGATTCTTGTCGGCATGGGAGCAATGCTTGGGGGTGTTAACAGTATTCCTATTTCTGCAATTTTAATTATCTTTGAAATGACACAGAATTACTCATTTATACTTCCACTTATGCTTGCGGTAATAATAAGTAACATGTTTGTCCAAGTAAGTTTACGGGGTTCAGTTCATGTTAAACATCTTGAAGAAGAAGGTTTTAATATTAATGAAAGCAAAGATATAAACTTGCTTCGCTCTATTCGTGTAAGCGAGGTTGAACTTGAAAAAATTGATTTAATTCATGAAGATTTAGCTTTACCAAAACTTATGTCAAAGTTAATTGAAAGTCCTAACAGTTCGTTCTATACCGTAAATAGCCAGAATATTGTTTCCGGGATTATTGCGGAGAGCGAACTAAGACCGATTATTACCGAATATGAAATGCTAAAGGATGTTATTGTCGCGCGTGACATAGCAAATCCAAAAATTACTATTATTCAAACTACCGATGATTTGGATTACGTAATGAATCTCTTTGGAAAATTAAATCTCGATCAGTTTCCGGTCGTAAATTCAGCAAAACCTGACGAGATACTGGGAGCTATTACTCGGCAAAAAGTATTATCTATATATAACCATGAATCGCTTAAGGTTAACCTCGCAAGCGGTTTTGCAAAAGAATTGAAGTCGATAAATTTAGCCGAACCTTCACAAATTGCAGAAGGTTATTCAATTGTTGAACAACATGTTCCTTCACAGTTCGTCGGTAAAAGTTTGGCGGAAATAAGAATTAGGAATAAATTCGGTTTAGAAGTATTGATGATAAAACATCCGACTGATATGTATTCGGAAAAAGAGAAAATAAAAATCATTACACCGGATCCGGAATATAAG
>JAIOIM010000735.1 GCA_019912505.1 Ignavibacteriaceae bacterium | reverse complement strand
AAAATGGATTGCTCTGGTTAAGTACGAACAAAGGAATTGTGGTATTCGATCCGCAAAGTGAAAAAATTAAAGCAACATATGATGCAAGCGACGGATTGCAGAATAATGAATTCAATCAAAACTCATATTTCAAAAACAGTAAAGGAGAAATGTATTTCGGCGGCATCGGAGGATTCAATTTTTTCGACCCCGATAATATTGTTGATAATTCCTACGCGCCGCCAATTATTATTACAGATTTTAAATTGTTCAATCGCTCGGTTGATGTATATTCAGATTTAACCGTGGACGAATACTCGCTTGAGAAAAGCATTTTTGCGACAAGAGATATTAAATTGTTATACGACCATAAAGTTTTTTCATTTGAGTTTTCGGCACTCAATTATATCGCACCAAAGAAGAATGAATATGCCTATATGATGGAAGGATTCGATAAGGATTGGATTTATGCCGACAGAGAAAGATCAATAACTTATACAAATTTAGAACCGGGCAACTACATCTTCCGGGTAAAGGGATCAAACAATAACGGCGTTTGGAATGAAGCGGGCACATTTATAAATATTACTATTGAACCCCCGTGGTGGAAAACATGGTGGGCTTATTCAATTTATGGTTTACTCTTCTTTAGCGGAATATTAGCTCTCGTTAAAATTCGCGAAAGGGAATTAAAAAGAGAAATTGATACTACGCGCAAAATTGAAGCCGCAAAAATAGAAGAGCGAATTAATATGCGAACAAAAACCTCGCAGGATTTTCATGACGAAGCCGGAAACAAATTAACAAAGATTAACTTGTTTACAACACTGGCACAAAATGAAGCAAGTGAAAACTCCACATTAAAAGAATATCTAACCAAAATTCAGGAAAACACCAAAGAGCTATCAAGTGGAATGAGAGATTTTCTTTGGGTATTGGATGCCGGAAAAGATTCACTCTACGATATGTTAAAAAGAATGGAAGATTTTGGGAACTCAATGTTTGAATCGACTGAGACGAGATTTTCTGTAACCGGAATTGACGAAAAGTTTAAACAATTAATTTTACCTATGGAAGTTAGACGCTCTCTTATATTAATATTCAAAGAGGCAATAAATAATTCACTCAAGTATTCCAACTCAAAAAATGTTTTTATCATAATTAATTTTGAAAAACCGTTTCTTGAAATAAAACTTGTTGATGACGGAAGCGGTTTCGAATGTAATCAAAAATCTGAAGGGTACGGACTTAAAAATATGAAAGCGCGTGCCGAAAAATTAAACAGCACACTTGAGATTTTTTCAGCAAAAGCAAAAGGGACTCAAATAAAGTTCCGAGGCAATATTACCCAAATGGGTAGTTGAAATAACCGGACATTTCTACTATAATCTATTTAAATATTACAAAAAATTATGAATGTGGAAATTATAAAAGTAGCAATAGTAGAAGATGACTCGGAGATTAGAAAACTCCTTTCTCTTATCATTGATAGTTCACCCGGTTTTGAATGCAAACAAGCATACGCAAATTGCGAGGATGCTGTTAAGAATATTCCCCTCTCCCCCCCCGATGTGGTTTTAATGGATATCGATCTTCCAAAACTTTCCGGTATTGATGGTGTTTGTAAACTGAAAGAGAAATTACCCAAGACAGATTTTTTAATGCTTACAATAAAGGAAGATGATAATTCTGTATTTGAATCACTAAGTTCAGGTGCAACCGGTTATCTGCTGAAGGATATTCCCCCCGTTGAGTTATTAGCCGCTATTAAGGATGTTATAAATGGCGGTTCGCCAATGAGTCCCGATATAGCCAGAAGAGTTTTATCTTCTTTTCATAAGAGATCTGACTCACCGCTATCTGATAGAGAAACAGAGGTATTAAAGCGGTTATGCAAAGGCGAAAATTATAAAACAATTTCTGATGCAATTTTTGTAAGCGGAAATACTGTGCGTGCCCACATCAAAAACATTTATAAAAAACTTCATGTAAACTCAAGAGCCGAAGCAGTTTCAAAAGCAATTAAAGATAAACTTTTCTGATTCTTTTTATCAAGTATAATGTTGATGAAAACTTTAAACATATTTCTTTTCCCGTAATATTTTAAGCCAACATATCAAATAAAATATCCGTCGCCCTAAAAATCCCGTTCAACTTACCAATTTAAAATACCTCATATGAGTAATTGAATTCATATTACTACGCTATTACTTTGAATTGAAGATTTTATTAAACACTTATCACAATATAGACTTTTGCGGTGGTAAGAATTTGAAAAGTATCGAACCCGAAAATCAAATAAAAATATACAATAACATAAGGTGTGGTTATGAAAAAAATAATTAACAAACTAAGCATTCTTTTATTGCCCGCAGTAGTGGTTTTATTTCTGTCGGTAAATCTAAGAGCCCAGGTGTTGGAATGGGCAAAGCAAACCGAAGGAGAGATTAGTCAGTATGCGGGTAATATGCATCTCGATATTGACGCGGATGAAAACTTCTACTTAAGCGGAAAATTTGATGGCACATTAGAATTAGATTTAACCGGAAATGGAAGTTTAACTGTTCAGGATTTGCATCCACCGGATGTTGGAGCACCAAATTTTATTGCCAAATATGATTCTAACGGCAGCATACTTTGGGCATTTGCAATCGGTGCAATTGCTTCGGATGGCTATGATTTTCTTGACATAAATGATTTACACGTCGACTATGCGGGGAACATAATAATTGTCGGTGCTTTTGAATGCTATCCGGATAAAGGAATTGATTTTGACCCGGGCAGCGGCACAACATTATTGACCGGTCCCCAATCCACCGCCTTTGCTGCAAAATATGATACTAACGGAAATCTCTTGTGGGCTTTTTCTTTTTACACTATCAATAATATCAATTTTGGAATCAACGGAGCCTTTCAAGAACTTTCCGGTGTAACCACAGATGCTAACGGAAATATATTTTTAACAGGAAGAATTACAGCTCAAGTATTAGGAGGCGGGATAGAATTGATTCTTGATCTTAATCCTCTGGGAACCACAAATTATGTAAACGTAGCAGGTGCAATTGTTGCAAAGTACAGCCCGGACGGTATTCTCCAATGGCATAAAATTTATACCAGAACCGATGGATATGCTGTTCAAGGCAGTATTGGCGAAAAAATAGCATTAGACGCAAGCGGAAATATTTTTACAACCGGTGAGTTCAGCAGAATTATTGATTTTGGAAATGGATTTACAAATCCTACCGATCAGTCAACGATGGGAACATATCTCTTAAAATTAGATGCAACCGGTAATACAACATGGATGATTCTTTTAGATAACGATATTCCCGATCTTGGTGCTATGGAACCTTTTTCTATTTTAACAACTTCTTCCAATAATGTTGTTATTGCAGGTTTGTTTGATAATACAGTTGACTTTGATCCGGGAGCGGGTGTTGCATCGTTAACAAGTTTTCTGCTGCCCGGTGGTGTTTATGACGATGATGGATTTATAGTAAGCTATGATGCTGATGGAAATTTCCGATGGGTTGATCACGTTGGCGGTGGCACTTCTGAGGAAAGAATTTTTAGCATAGCAGAAAATTCTGCCGGTGATGTTTTTTCAACCGGCGATGGGAACACTGGTTTTTTCCTAAAGAAATTAGATGGACAAACCGGCGCAACGCTTGCACTTTACGAGAAACAATATGCACCGGGATATGAAATAGAACTTGGTGTTGGTTATGGCGCGGTAATTTCACCAAACGATAATATGTACCTTACAGGAAAAGTTTTTCAAGATAGTATTGATGTTGATTTTAGCGGTAATGAATTTTTTATTGTTGACCCTCCTGGAACAACTGATGAAGCCCTTTTTGTAGCACGTTATAATTCACTACAAACACCAACCGGCATCAGCCCCGGTACCGATGAGACAATTTTAAATGCATCTAGTTTAGAGCAGAATTATCCCAATCCATTCAATCCCTCTACACAAATAAAGTTTGCAATTTCAAAAACTTCAAATGTTAAATTAGAGATTTATAATCTGCTCGGACAAAAAGTTGCAACACTTGTAAATGAAAATCTAACATCTGGAAATTATTCTGCGGATTGGAATGCCGCAAACTTTTCAAGTGGTACTTACATATATAGATTAACAACTGATACAAAAGTTAAAAGTAAAAAAATGATGTTGATTAAATAGAAACGGAGTTATCATGAAAAACACAAATTACATAAGTATATTTTTACTCATAATATTTTCCTCTCTGATATATAGCCAGGAAATACCAAATGCAAGTTTTGAAAACTGGAATGGGAATAACCTTGACGGTTGGCATATTGTGAACACCCAACTATATATCAATGTTTCACAATCTTCAATTGCTCATTCAGGATCTTCTTCACTCAGGGGAGAAATAATTGAATTTTCTTTTCCTCCGGCTCCACCGGTTCCTGCTATACCATTTTTATATCCTGGCACCGCTGTGAATCCTTCATTTCCAGTAAGTCAAAATTATGCTGCCCTAAATGGCTATTATCAATTCTATCCATCAACACCGAATTTACTATTAGGTCCCCATTTTGTCATTACACTAATTGATGCTCAAGGTGGAACTGTTGCACAAACTGAAACTTGGTTGCTTTCCGAAACAATATCAACGTGGCAGAGTTTTACAATTCCTATAGATTACTCAGTTGGTAATAGTGGTGAAGCAACGCATGCACAATTGGAAATTCAAATTGGGGAACTAGAAGAGGATGATATTCCAGCAGCTTATGGAACATATTTCCTTTTAGATGATCTTAGCTTTACGGGTATTGCTGGAATTACAAAGGAAGATGATATTAAAGTTTCGGAATTTTCTCTTAAACAGAATTATCCAAATCCATTTAATCCAACTACTCAGATAAACTTTTCAATTCCCAAAACAGAAAATGTAAAATTGGATGTTTATAATTTGCTTGGACAAAAAGTTGCATCGTTAGTTAATGATAATCTTTCTGCGGGAAGCTATACAACAGATTGGAATGCAGAGAATTTATCGAGCGGAACTTACATTTATAAAATGACCGCCGGTAATATTGTTCAAAGTAAGAAGATGGTATTAATTAAATAAAAAGAAAATGAAGAATAAAACAATAAAGGGATTACTGACAACTGCAAAGATATTAGGCGGAATTATTTTTGCAATTGAATCCCTATTGTTTTTCTTCTATTGGAATTGGCCTTTTACCGCAGCGGGGGGACGCAAATATTACCCCTTTATTGCAATTGCAATTTACTTAGTCGGTTTCATTCTGGCGTTATGGAAAGGCAGGTGGGGCGGGCTATTAATGCTAATCAGTGCTTTAATGTTAGCGGCTAGCCCATTTCTTTATCTAACATCCGGCGAAGTTTTTGCAAAAATTTTATTTATTACAATTGTTTGCCTGCCGCCTGCTGCAGCCGGAATTCTGTTCATATTATCAGCGAACTATAAATCGACATATAATATTTCTGAGCCACTGAATTCTTCATCATTACCAAAGGACACAAAATGAAAAGACTAATTTATCTCATGCTTCTTTTTTTGATGACTGCCTGCATACCGTTAAACGCACAGAGTGAGGTACCGGGAGCGGAAGATCATAAGTTGATTTCCAGATATCCCGGCTCATTACTCCTTGGCTACGATGTGCAAGAATATGATAGATATAAAATTGCAATCGGTCCGGTTACCGGTTATAGGCACATTGATGACTGGCTGGAAGTTGAAGGAAAAGTTACAAGAATTTATTATGCACTCAAAAGCGATAGAAGCGTAACCGAAGTGTTCCTCAATTACCAAAATGCACTAAAGAAAAATGGGTTTGAAATATTAGCCGAAGGATATTTTAAAAACAGTAATGTAGCTAAAACTTTCGGCGGAAGAGCATGGCTCGGCGTATATCATACGGCAAACCAACTACCGACGGGAATGGATTTGCTTGTCGGGTCTGCCACTTCATCCGGCTCTGCGTTTGTAGCAGGCAAATTAAATAAAAATGACGGCACAGCATACGTTGCAGTTTCACTAACACAATACAGCAGCGAAGTAGTTCGGTATGTTATTGATATAATTGAAGTGGCAGGAGTTGAAGACGACTTCATCGAAGTAAATGCAGAGGTAATGAAAAACAAAATAGATGCCGAAGGAAAGATTGCCCTCTATGGAATTTATTTTGATACTGATAAAGCAACATTGAAACCGGAATCTGCACCAACAATAAAAGAAATTGTTACTCTCCTAAAAAATAATTCTAAACTTAATGTTTACATCGTTGGGCATACTGATATGACGGGCTCATTTGACCATAACATGTCATTGTCAGAAAAAAGGGCAAAATCAGTTGTAACCGAATTAGTAAACAAACATGGAATTGCAGCATCAAGATTAACCGGTAAAGGTGCTGGTCCGCTGGCTCCTATTTCATCAAACAAAACAGAAGCGGGAAAGAAATTAAACAGACGTGTTGAATTA
The DNA here is from genome assembly GCA_019912505.1 of Ignavibacteriaceae bacterium. Classification (GTDB taxonomy): domain Bacteria; phylum Bacteroidota; class Ignavibacteria; order Ignavibacteriales; family Ignavibacteriaceae; genus CG2-30-36-16. The sequence continues at coordinate 949 of JAIOIM010000735.1, read as the reverse complement.
GTAGGTAAGTGATAGATATACTACAAATCCTCTGGGGAAGTCTATACTATAATTAATTGCAGTGAACGCTAAGTTAGCGTTCACTGCAAAATTAATTGGAGCTATTTATTTTTAATCCTCAAGCGTTGAAATATTACCCGGATCAACACCGAGTGCCTTTGCCTTTAAAACACGGCGCATAATTTTTCCGCTTCTTGTTTTCGGCAAAGAATCCACTATCTCAATAACCTCTGGTTTTGCGATTGGTCCAACCTCATGACCGACATGCTGCCTGAGTTCCTCGATAAGTTTGTCACTTGGTACATTACCCGATCTTAAAATAACAAACGCGTGTATTGCATTTCCTTTTATTTCATGCGGCAACCCTATTGCAGCAGCCTCTGCAACGGCGGGATGGCTACCTAGTGCGCTTTCAATTTCGGCAGTACCAAGCCTGTAACCGCTTACTTTTATCACATCATCCACTCTGCCAATTACCCAAAAATATCCATCAACATCCCGGCGTGCTGAATCCCCTGTCATATACATTCCGGGGAAACGACTCCAATACTGTTCAACATATCTGTCCGGGTCGTTATAAATGGTACGAAGCATTGCAGGCCAGGGCGTCTTTATTACAAGAAAACCTTCTTCACCAATTTTTACGCTGTTGCCTTCTTCATCAACAACATCCATTATAACTCCGGGGAACGGCTTTGTGCCGGAGCCAGGTTTTAGAGGAGTGCAAGGCATTGGTGTAATCATAAACATACCGGTTTCGGTTTGCCACCAGGTATCCATAACCGGGCAATTATCTTTTCCTATAACTTTATGGTACCAACGCCATGCTTCCGGATTAATCGGTTCACCAACGCTGCCGAGCAGTCTTAATGATGACAGGTCGTGGCGGTTTGGCCATGCATCTCCAAAACGCATTAAACCTCTAATTGCCGTTGGGGCAGTATAAAGT
>JAIOIM010000734.1 GCA_019912505.1 Ignavibacteriaceae bacterium | reverse complement strand
CTTCGGAGTACTCAATATTGTTGCCGGAAGTGAACAGTTCCCTATTATTAAGAAGATGATCGAGTTTTATTTTTTCTGACAACTTTGCGGTTTTTTTTATTTCTTTTAATAATTGGATATAACTTTTAAGTTTTTCCTTATCAACCGGTACAATCTCCGCTTCACCTTCCAATTTTTTTAGCTGAATAATAACACTCAATTTTCCGCGTGTTATTTTCGTTTTTATAAATTCTCTTACTTCATATTCTTTGTTTAATAGTGAAGATGGGAGTTTTAGAGAAATATCGAGATATCTGCTGTTTACGGATTTAATTTCAACTTCTGCGGAAAGATTACTGCTCGCAGCAGCACCTTTTCCGTAGCCGGTCATGCTTAAAATCATTAAATTTTACCTATAAAAAAGAGCTACAAAAATAACAATTAATAACTCCGCTTCCAAAGATAAACCGTATGCCCGGTTTTGGTCTTTTTTTTGTCTTCTTCCGAATAATTTTTCGATTTTCCATCAATTTAATCTCTCTTTTACTTTTTGATTTGTCTCACAAGCGAAAAAAAAAGAAGGTCAAATAAAAAAAATTTTATTACTTTAAGCGGGAGATATTTTCGCATAAATATCAATTCAATGAACCGCCTGGGAATCCCTCTATTTCCAGGCGGTTAAATTAAAAATAATTTTCTAAACATTGTTCAAAACTAATTAAGATGTTCATTTCTAACAACATTCGGCTATTTCATTAATTAAAAACTTTCACCTATTCCAAACTGGAAGTCAATATTTTTCCAGAATGATCCCAGATTCCAAATATATTTTTTATAGAATGGGTCGTAAAATTTTGTGCCGAAATCTAACCGGAAAGGAGCTACGGGCGAATAATACCTGAAGCCTATACCCAAAGTCAGGGCAAGTTCATCGTACCTAAATTTTTTATATCCAAGCCAGGTGTTGCCATAATCGCCGAATAACACCGTCCCAAGGTTTTTTAAAAACCTCAACCGCCATTCTAAGGAACCTTCGAGCAAAAATGTTCCTCCTTTATTTCCCGGTTGAGAAACTGATTCGCGCGGGATCAACTCGTTTGAACGCCATCCTCTTACCGAGTTTCCTCCACCCGCGAAAAATGTTCGGTTGTAAGGGATACCGGCATACGTTCCTTTATATACCTGCAGATGACCTACTTTAAATTTTGCAGCTAATATTGTCTGTTTTTTGTTGTCGAGCGCAAAATAAAATCCGCTGTTAAACAACAATTTGTAAAATAATGCGTCTGTAAAATTTCCGCCTGCCATTTTGGAAATAAAGTAGGGGATTGAATTAGCTTCCTCTATATTTAATGAAATATTGTACCCCTGAGCAGGGAAGAATGGATCGTCTGCTGTTGTTTTTCCAAGATCGGCGCCTATTATGGAAAGTAATTTTATTGATAAACTATCGTTATTGTTTCTATAAACTTCGTTGCTTTGTTCGATGTTATAAAATGTACTTAAAAAATTTACGAATGTATACTTCGGAAGCTCAAACTCAAAAGTTATTTTTGATCCGTAAAGTGTGTTGTTAATTTCAACCTGCTTATTGATGGTGACATAGCTTTCCCATGTACCGAAAATTGGTTTATTAAATAAATATGGCTGGTCTAAAGTAACTCGACCGTCAAGATAACCGAGCAGCGTTGTATCTCTAAATGAAAAGCGATTAATAAGATTAGAAAAATCAGCCTTGAAAATATCTTGCAAACCGAATGAACCAGAAAGCGTTAACTTGCGCGCATCACCCAAAAAGTTTTTTCTTATATAAGAAGTTCCTAAACCTATGTTGAAGGCGTTTTGTTGATTGTTTACAATTAACTCAGGACTTACTTCATTCATCAAACCTATGCTGCCCATCAATTTTAATGGTATTTTGCTGCCTTCCGCCAGCGAATCGATTTCGGTTATAAATAGGCTGTTAAATAATCCCGTCCGGAACAGACGTGATTGACTCCGTTTTATTTTTTCGAGATTATATAGTTCCCCGGTTTTGAGCCCTGTTATCCGTTGTAGTAATTCATCTGAAACAAAACTTTCACCTTCACCACTTTTTTCAACTATAACAGTATCAATAAAATATTTACGACCGGATGCATAATAAATATCGAGTTTGGCAAAATTTGAAATTGTATCCTGTGTAATGATAGTACTGTCGAACTTGGCGTTAACGTAACCGTTATTTCTCATCGTGTTTAACGAAAGCTGTATGTTTTCTTTTAGATAATCCTGGTTGTATCTTTCGGTAGTATCAATGGCAAGGTTTTTATCAATTGATAAAAGGACATATTGATCAAGTGAATCGAGACCGTGTAATTTATAACTGTAAAAATTAGCTGCATCGCCTTCAATAATATTATATATTAATATTACTTCATTATTTAAAGTATCTACCGAATACTCTGAGTTTAACTCGGTTACAAAAAACCCGTGGGTTTTGTAGAATGATAAGATAGCTGATTTGTCGATGGGAATGTTTAATGAATCAAAATAAACAGGTTCTGCCCCGAAAGAAGTATATTTATTTATAAACTTCCAAAACCACCAGGGAGTTTCTTCCGAGAGGATTGCTTCCCTTAGCAGTGAAGTAGAAATCGCTTTGTTCCCGTTAAATTGTATTTCGGAAAGCTCGTACCGGTTTTGAGCCTGCAAAGTGAGGGTAAAAATAATTAAAAAGAATAATCCGGTAAAAAGTTTTGCCATTTGTTTTAACTTTATAAATCACAAGTTTAAGATGGGGAGCAAAATAGAAAACTCAATTGTTGAGATCAATATCTTTACTAATAAGAGTAAGACCGGGGTAATCTCGTTTGTTATTTCCTACAAAAAAGTTTTTAATACCTGCGTCTGTAATGTTTTCCGAGATATACAATTTTGCGCCGCCTCGGTCATCGCTTATTAAATGAGCTTTATATATTTCTTTTTTTACAAAATCAATTACGTATGAAAACACTTCGCCGCCGCCGCTCCCCATGAAAAAGCTTTTCGATGAATAATATACAAGTTCATAATCGGTTGACGGAAATTTTATTTTATTTACCTGGCATTCTTTAAATGAACCGTCTAATAGCGGCGTCTCGAATATTTTATCGAATACATCATTTTGCTGCATCAGTAAAGAAAATTTTATCCCCCATTCATTAGTGTTTTCAACTTCAATACCCGCAACTATTTGAACCAATGTATCTTTTACAAAATCACCCTTGGCGGTAAAAGCAGGTTGAATGTTAAGCACATTGAAAGCAGTTTCTTTAAGTACTTCCGGACTGCTGTAATCAACCGGCTTCGGCTCATCATTTTGTCCGCATGAAATAAAAAAAACGGAAATAAAAAACATGGCAGTAATTTGCGTAAACCTATCTAATAACAACTTTGGTTCCTTTCTTAACAACAGTATAAAGTTCATCTATGCTTTCATTGCTTATCGCAATCGAGCCGTCAGTCCAATTATAAACAAACGGTAAATTTTTAAAGAAATAATCTAACTTACCCAAACCATGAATACCGATATTGCCGCCAAGGGGTGTTTCAATTGAAGTACAGTCCTCATAATAATATTCGAATTTAATTTTATCAAATGTCTGCTGATTAATTATTCCTTTTCTTAACGCTTCAACAGCGTCTTCCAAATTCGGGTAATTAAACTTAAAAAATTTGTAATACTTTGCAGCAGTATCTATTGAGCAAATTTTGTACTGCCCCACAGGTGTTGCATTGTCTCCTTTTTTCTGTTTTGCCGATTGTGTATTTCTACCAAAACTGGCGCGGTACGATTTTACAAAAAGAGTATCATCATAAAGATTTAATGAAAAATTTTTTCTATCGACAAGAATAGAAGGTTTTAATATTTGCGTCAACCCTTTTTGATGCATTGCATCGCTCAAAGTAACTTCACGAAAATTAATTATAATACCATAAATTATTACACCAGCGATAAAGAGAATAATGCCGCCTGTAAAAAGTATAACATTCTGAATTGTATTCGGATTTATGAGGCGAAAAAACTTACTAATGTATACTTTTATTTCGGAATATTTCAAATTCATCAAACTATAATAGTGGCGACAAAATATATTTTAAAATTCGACAAAATTTAATCAAAAAAATGCTAACTTTTAAGTAAATATTAACAATGGTTTTCATTTGCCCGACAAAATAGAAAGAGTAAACTAAAATGAAAAAAACTCTACTTTTATGTTTTTTTGCCGCATACTTTATTTATGCTCAAACAATACCTTTTCAATATGGCTGGCCCCGCCAGGGCGGTACTGATTTCGGGTTATACAACAGCTCACCAACTATTGATGATATAGATAACGATGGTATTTACGAAATTTCGGTTATGGAAAGTATTGTAACAAGCGGCAGCGGACCAATGCTGAGCTGCTTTAACCGCAACGGTTCATTCCAACCGGGCTTCCCCGCCTACATTACTTTTGGTTCCTTACAGAGCAGCGGCTCAAATGAAATTTCGGCAATGGGAGATGTTAATGGCGATGGAAAAATGGAAATTGTTTTCGGTGATGAGAATGGACGAATATTTGCATTCGAACAAAACGGGCAGCAGCTTGCAGGCAGTCCTTTTAATGTTGGCGGCACAAAAGAAACTACAACACCTGCTCTTGTAGATTTGAATAAAGACTCGGTTCTTGAAATAATAATTACATCTTACGAAAGAGACTCCCCCGGTAATAACGGACAACTGCACGTTTTATTTTACAATACAGATCATTTTGAAGAAATGCCCGGCTTCCCAATTGATTTTGGTTATGGTTCGGAAAGTTCTCCGGTTGCGGGCGATTTAGACGGCGATGATGAACTTGAAATTGTTTTTATTTCCGGTGGTAATGCGGCTCAGAATATTTATTCTAAAATTCATGCGATAGAAATTGATGGAACATATTTAAAGGGCTTTCCACTAAACATAGCAAAATCTTCGCTCGGTTCAACACCTTCTTTGTATGATTT
>JAIOIM010000733.1 GCA_019912505.1 Ignavibacteriaceae bacterium | reverse complement strand
GTGTATAATCATGTAATGAAAAAAGTAAAGTATGATGTTTGGGCTGATTATTTATTCTCTGTTATTGAACCATTCTTGCCAGAAGAATATATTGCGCTTGAGTTAGCCGCCGGGAATTTAAATTTTACAAACTGTTTTAGTGTTTATTTAACAGACATTGTTGCAACTGATTTATCTGCTGATATGTTAAAATCAGATAAAAAAAATCTGTTCCCAAAAGTTTGTTGCGATATGATCCATCTCCCGTTTTTTATGGAATTCGATTTGATATACTCTACATTCGACAGCATAAATTATATAACGAACAAACAAAATTTAAAAAAGCACTTCAAAGAAGTAAAAAGATGTTTGACAGATAACGGTGTTTATACTTTTGACGCAAGTTTAGAACGGAACAGTTTGAATCATGTGAAGGAGGGGAATAAAAAAGGGTTTTACAACAATTATTACTATTCACAGAAAAGCGAAATCTCACCCAATAGACAAGTTCACAAAAACTCTTTTGAAATATACTCCGATAATAAAATAGTATTTAAAGAAGTACACAGGCAAAAAATATATGCTTTTGAAACCTACTTTGAAGTAATCGATAATGCAGGTCTGTTTGTTGTTGAGTGCTTCGATGCTTTCAAATATAAACCCGGCACGCCAAATTCTGAGCGGGTACAATTTATAGTAAAGAAGAAAAAATAATTATGCTGATATTTAATAATGTTTCCTTTAATTACCCAAGCCAGCCGGTGTTTTCTGATTTAAGTTTTCACATTGAAGAAGGGGAGTTTGTTTTATTAATTGGTAAAAGCGGTGCGGGCAAATCTACTTTAATGCAGTTAATATATATGAACATTCGTCCTCAAACCGGTTCGATACAAGTTGCTGAATACGATTCACAGATCATAAAACCAAAAGAGCTCCCGATGCTCCGGCGAAAACTTGGAGTAGTTTTTCAGGATTACAAATTGTTGAAAGACCGGAATATTTACGATAATCTTGCGTTTGTTTTAGAGGTTACGAATACGCCGGGGAAAGAAATAAAGAAAAAAGTAAATGATGTTTTGTCTGATGTTGGTCTTGCACACAGAAGAAACAGTATGCCTGATGAACTTTCCGGCGGTGAACAGCAGCGTATTGCTATTGCAAGAGCAATAATAAATGAGCCGTTATTAATTCTTGCCGATGAACCTACCGGCAACCTTGACCCCGATACATCGGCGGAGATTCTTGAAATATTGAAAAAGATTAACAGCAGAGGAACAGCAATATTATTTGCAACCCATAATTATGAGATAGTAAAAAAAATGAATACAAGAATAATAAAAATTGAAAATGGGAAAGCATACCGCGCTGTTATAAAGCAGAAGTAGCTAGTTTCTTTTTTATTGTTATTGCCCGTAAAATATTTTCGGTTACTTTTTCAATAGGGTCTAACCCGTTTACAAAAACAACTTTGTTTTGGTCTTCATAATATTTTAATACCGGTTTTGTACTGGCATGGTAAACACTAAGCCGGTGCCTAATTACATCTTCGTTGTCATCATCGCGTTGTCTAAAACTATTTTTTGCTCCGCAATTGGGACAAGAATCGCTTCCTTTAATTTCGCGGTAGTTAAAAATATTTTTACAATTTTTACATTCGCGCCGATTGGTTAATCGGCTGACGATTTCTTCTTCATTTGCGGTAATTGCAACGAGCGAAATATGATTGATTGTAATTTCTGCTAATAATAAATCCAAGGCTTGCGCTTGAGCTATAGTCCTTGGGAATCCATCAAGAATAAATCCATTTTTACACAAATCGGAATCTAATGTTTCTTTTATAATTCCAATCATTATTTCATCCGACACGAGTTCGCCGGCATCCATAATTATTTTTGCGGCAATACCCATCTGTGTTCGATCTTTTACAGATTTCCTTAAAATATCTCCCGTTGAAATATGGGGAATATTCAGTCTCGATGATAATATTTTTGCCTGAGTGCCTTTCCCAACGCCAGGTGCACCGAATAAAATAAATCGCATCACTTTCCTGATATTTCTGTCGTGCAAATTATTATTATTCCACTTCTTAATCAAGTTGATTTAGCTGAATTATTCTACAAAAGTGGTGAAATTTATTAGGGGAGAAGTGGTGAGTTGGATATGCTCTATTATTCTTACGGCTCGTAGTTTTTTAGTTTAAAAAAAGATTTATGAGCCTGGTTTAAAAAGGTCAACAATTCAATTT
>JAIOIM010000732.1 GCA_019912505.1 Ignavibacteriaceae bacterium | reverse complement strand
GTACTAAATGTTGAACAGTAGTATCTATTAAATTGTCTCTTTTGCTCTTTCTTGCTCTTACTCTTTCTCTTTCTCTCACTCTCCGGCTCATTGATAATTGTGAATGGTCAATAGTCAATTTTAGGAAAAGAGAAAGAGGGGAAAGGGGAAGAGGGAAAGGAGAAACAATATTGCGGGGGTAGCTCTTAATTTTTTTTTGTTGAGCCAGCAGCGAATGGTCAATAGTCAATTGGAGATGTTGATTATGTTTGATTGGTTTTTTGTGCAGTGTTGTTAAATGACTACGCAGGTTGAAATACACATCGCAGTAAAACCGATGAGTGCTTAATTCCATAACTTTTATGCCGATAAATCGGCACGCCCCACAAGCGAAACCTGGCTGCCCGTAAATCCCCTCAAACCAAAATATTTTCGATCAACAAATCAACAATAGAGTTTCTGCAAAATAATTTATTTGTCATTTCGATGGAGTCCTCGTCTGAGAAATCTTTCCAATATTGAAGATTTTTCCCTTCGGTCGAAATGACATACATGAAAAATCTTTATTTTGCAGAAACTCTAATTAAACAATCCTGCAATTATAACAATCCGCTCACTATGCTTCCTAAAAATTATTTTAGTTCAATAAATTCATCATTGTAAAACATCTTTCCATTATTTACAACGGCAACCGGTTTACCAGTTAACAATCGTTTGTCGAATGGAGAGTTTTTTGATTTACTTTTGAATTTTGAAATATTAACCGTCCAGATTTCATCTACATCAAGCACTGTTATGTTTGCCTTATCGCCTTTGTTGAAGGTAGGAACTTTAAGGTTTAGAATTTTTCGCGGGTTTATTGCAAACTTCTCAATCAACTGTTCAAGGGATAAAACTTTTTTGTGGTATAGTTCTGTAAGGGCAAGACCCACCTGGGTTTCAAGACCCAAAATTCCATTTGGAGCGTATTCAAACTCAGCTTCTTTTTCTTCAAGCGAGTGAGGCGCATGGTCGCTGGCAATGCAATCGATTGTTCCGTCCTTTAATCCTTCTAAAATTGCGTCTACATCTGCTTTTGTACGGAGCGGGGGATTCATTTTATAATTTGTATCATAAGTTTTAAGCGCGTCATCTGTAAGCGCAAAATGATGCGGTGTAACTTCTGAGGTAACATTTAATCCTTTTTGTTTTGCAAGACGAACAAGTTCAACAGCACCTTTTGTACTTATGTGGGCAATGTGAACTTTGCCGCCGGTATATTCGGCAAGCATAATATCGCGCATTACAATCAAATCTTCGGCAACAGAAGGGATAGGCGGAAGCCCCAGAAATGTTGAATTTGCACCTTCATTCATTGCTCCGCCGGCAAGTGATTCATCTTCGCAATGTTCGATGATAGGAAGGTTGTACATTTTCGAATATTCGAGTGCGCGTTTAAGTATTGCCGCTGTTTTTATTGCAGTACCGTCATCAGAAAAACCAACAGCGCCAGCTTCGTAAAGCTCTGCCATCGGGGAGATAACTTCCCCTTTTCGGTTTAATGTTGCGGCGGCAACCGGGTAAACATCTACAAGATGACCTTTTGCTTTTTTCTTTATAAGCTCTATTACTTCTGCAGAATCAATTGCCGGCTCGGTGTTAGGCATACAAGCAATAGCCGTAAAACCGCCGGAGGCAGATGCGTTACATCCGGTTACTACAGTTTCTTCATCTTCTCTGCCGGGCTCACGCAGATGAACGTGCATATCAAAAAAACCCGGGGCGGCAACTTTTCCGGTTAGGTCAAACTCTTTTGCGCCCTCGGTTTCTTGTTTTGTTAAAATGTCAACCTTTTCAATTATACCGTCAATTATTAAAATATCTTTTGGTTCATCATCAAACTTTTGAATAGGATGAACAAGTTTTAAATTTTTTAATACCAATTTCATCGTTAAAATTCCTTTTCTCTTAATTCATTGTACCGAGTAAATAAAGCACCGCCATACGTATTGCAACACCGTTGGTAACCTGTTGCAGAATTATTTGTTTGCTGCCGTCAGCAACTTCGGAGGATATTTCCACTCCCCGGTTTATAGGACCCGGATGAAGTATCAGCACATCTTTTCCGTTTTTCTGCAAACGCTCTTCGGTAATTCCGAAGTAGTTTGAATATTCCCTGATAGAAGGGAAATATTCACGAGCTTTTCTTTCTAATTGTATTCGGAGAATATTCAGCACATCGTTTTCCTTTATAGCTTCATCGATGTTGTAAATTACTTTTACGCCGAGTTCTTCAATATTCCTCGGAATCATCGTTGAAGGTCCGCAAACTGAAACATCTGCACCCATGGTTTTAAATCCGAAAATATTTGAAAGAGCCACGCGGCTGTGTGCAATATCGCCGACGATACAGACTTTTAAGCCGTCCAACTTCCCAAGTTTTTCACGAATAGAATACATGTCGAGCAGCGCCTGCGTAGGATGCTCGTGCGTACCATCGCCCGCGTTTATAATGTTTGAGCCGCAAAGTTTTGTAAGATACAAAGCCGTTCCGGCTGCTGCATGACGCACTACAACCATATCAACCTTCATAGCTTCAATGTTGCGGATTGTGTCTTTGAAAGTTTCACCTTTGCTTACGCTGCTTGATGAAACTGCGAAGTTAACGGAATCTGCCGAGAGCCGTTTTTGTGCTAATTCAAAGGAAATTCTTGTTCTCGTTGAGTTTTCGTAAAATAAATTTACAATGGTTTTACCCTGTAAAGTGGGAACTTTTTTTACCGGGCGTTCGAGCACTTCGCGGAATGTTGTTGCAGTATCTAATATAAGTTGAATATCTTCCTTTGGCACACCCTGTAGTCCTAATAAATGTCTGCTTGATAAAGGCATAAAAAATTTCTTTCAATTATTGATCTTTTGTATCGATTAAATAAACGGCGTCTTCATCATCATGTTCAATCAATCTAACTTTTACTTCTTCGTTTATTGATGTGGGAATGTTTTTGCCAACATAGTCTGCGCGTATCGGGAGTTCGCGGTGCCCTCTATCAACGAGTACGCAAAGCTGAATTGTGCTTGGTCTGCCGAGATCCATCAAAGCATCAAGCGCCGAGCGTACGGTGCGCCCTGTGTAAAGCACATCATCAATAAGTATGATGTGTTTATCGGTTACATCAAAAGTAATGTTGGATACTGAAACTTCCGGCTGTTTAAGTCTGGTTCTAAAATCATCGCGGTAAAGAGTAACATCTAAAATACCGAGCGGTAGTTCAATATTTTCGATCTCTTTAATTTTATCAAAAATGCGTTTTGCGAGGTACTCGCCGCGGGTACGCATACCCATAAGAATAAGGTTTATTGAGCCTTTATTTCTTTCAAGAATTTCATGCGACATTCTTGTAATAATGCGCTGAAGTCCGTTTTCATCGATTAATTTTGCTTTTACGTCCATATACAAAAAATCCCCCGCGGAAAAAATTCCTTGGAGGTTCCTTTCTATTAAATTAATATTTCCAAAATCGGGTCCTTTTCCATCTCACTGTATGGGGTTAAAGGTTAATAATAGATAATTGTTTGAGTGCTAATTTATAC
>JAIOIM010000731.1 GCA_019912505.1 Ignavibacteriaceae bacterium | reverse complement strand
ATATTCAATTCCTACTACTTCATTTGTTACTTTAAAGATATATGATGTTTTGGGAAAAGCAGTTGCAATTCTTGTAAACGAACAATTAAGTGGAGGAACTTACAACTTTAGTTTTGATGCTACAAAATTAACAAGCGGAGTTTATTTCTACAGAATTCAATCAGATAAATTTGTTGAAACGAAAAAAATGATACTATTGAAATAAATAGATATTTTCGTAATCTAAAATAGGCTGCAATTTACTGCGGCCTTTATTATTTATTCTTCATAGGCTCGCCGACTGCTGCGTTGGTACCGCAATTTCTCTATTTACTTCATCGTTTAAATCTTCCGGAGTAAGCCCCAATTCGTGTATTGCATAAAGTCCGCCTTTCTTTAAGATGCGATATGCTTCACGAACAATCTCAGATCTACGATGATCGGCAACATAGTTAACAAATTATTTCGCCATTATGTATTAGCTATTAAATCAAAGTATTCATCATCTTCATTTTTACCTCCGTAGCCTTTGCCTATTGTTTCGTGTGATTCCACAAATTCAATTCGCTCAATCCATTTTACCATTTTATAGCCCAACTGATTTTCTACACGCAGCCTTAAAGGAGCTCCATAAACTTCGGAGAGCGTCTCATAATTCATTTCCCAAGCAAGGATTGACCCGGGTTTCAGGCAATTATCAAGAGTATGAGTGTCGTAATAGATGCCGCCATACAATCCTTCTCCAAAGGAGTAAAACGCAACGGTGGTTACGGAGGAATGGGGCTTAACTAAATCTACCAACGCCTTAATAGGAATTCCTCCCCATTCAGCTACGCCAGACCATCCTTGTATGCAGTGATGCATGGTAATGTTTTGTTCGCTCCCAAGTTTCTTTAGGTCATCGAGCGATAACTCAACAGGGTTTTCTACTGATCCAGCTACTTTGAGTTTGTAGTCCTTGAAATTATTTGCCGCCAAATTTTTCCATTTTTCGGAAGTTGGAAGTTTGCCATTAGGCCAGAAAAATGGAGTTATATCTTCCTTTTTAAAGTAAGGTTTGGGTTTCAATTTGTTGATTGTGAATCTCCACAAATTTTCATTAATCAGGGAACCATTTCTCTGTACCCAGCGAGGTCTCTTCCATGACACCCAATGTGCGTGTACAAAAAAAGCAAACGTAAAAAGAATTATGACTGCACCTATATAAAGTCCGGTGTAATCTGTCGGGTTATCTGTGCCGAGAGTTATATGGTTCATGTTTCTAACCAAACCTGTAATAGCTACCATTGATACGTGTACAACTATAAAAGCAGCATAACTTAACATCACTAAAAAGTGTACAGACCTTGCTCCCTGTCTGTTGCCAAATAGTTTGGGAAGCCAGTGAAACCTATTTTCAATTGCGGGGGACATACACAGACCGGTAAGCATTGCCAGCGGGGCTAAAATAAATATAACGCCAAAGTAAGAAAGCTGCTGAAGCGCATTATAATGGTAAAATCCGTTAGGTTCAATAGGGAGGTTAAAGGTGGCATAATGAACAAACACACTCCAGGTATCCGGAATTATCTGCCATGAAGTAGGGACTATTCTTTGCCGTTGATCGCCTGCAAACAGTAGTACAACAAACACTACTCCATTTAATACAAAAAATGGTACATGAATAAAATGCCAGCCGCGTGCGATGCCTACTGTATGGCGATAACCAGGCAAGCCAACGAGAGGACTTATATATCGGGCATCATCTTTAGCAGTCCATAATTTATCTTTCGGCACTTTTACGGGTGTAAATTTCAACCACTCAGAACCAGGCTTGCATCCTTCATTAAAATATAATCTGGGATGGTCAAATAATATTGAGAGCCCGCTTCTTATCAATATTACCAAAAAGAAAAAGTTTACCCAGTGACAAAGAATCAGCCATAAGGGGAAACCTTTCACGCTGACTTCGGCAGTAGATAGAAGGGCTGATGACGGATCGTTTGGTAATCCATAAACTAAGTATTGTACCCAAGCCACGCCTATAGTCGCTAAAAAAACAATTCCAATGACTATAAAGACATAGGGTTTTAGCCCAATAAATAATTTCCGATCCTCCGGATAGTGAACTGATTTTTCTATTTTATTAAAATGTGTAAACATAATATTCCTTAGATTATCTGATTTGTGTTATCTATAATTATATTTGGTGCAGCCATTTTGTTGTATTTTAATCATCCTTGATAAATCTTGCAATAAAAAAATTAATGAGTCTGGTCTAAAAAAGTCAAAAATTCAATTTAAGATGGAAATATAAACCGTTGAAACGGTTTCGTATAATATTAGGTTGTTGTTAACCCACGACTTAAGTTGTGGGTTAATGAGAAAAGATAGAGAATCTAAAACGGTTTCACCTGTGCGCCGTGGCGTAACCGTTTCCAACCCTTTTAGACCAAGCTCATTGATAATTCGATAACAAGAATTACGAGCATTAAATCTGCAATAAACTCCCAAATAGTTGGGTAAAAAATATTTTATCGATTTTTCCATTTTGTTTTTAAATCTAAGCTATTCTTAAAATTTCTATTTTCGTTTATTCTCTTTTTTCTTGCTTTAAGAATATCACTTCGCGATAAAACCGCTACTAT
>JAIOIM010000730.1 GCA_019912505.1 Ignavibacteriaceae bacterium | reverse complement strand
TGGAAAATATGAGCGATGGCGATGAATTTAATGCCGTAATATCGTACAGTACAGAAAACGGTTGGATTATTTATGAAGTAATAAAGGAAAAATAAAATGAAAAAGTATTTATTAATCTCCTCCCTAACGGCGGTAATTGTTTTTGCTGCCTACACATTATTTCTTTTGCAATCACCAAAACCCTTAACCCACGATGATTATTTGCAATGGAAAATAGAAAAGAAAAAAAATGCAAAGCCAACATACGGCAATCCCGATGAGGCAATGAAATGGTTTTATGAACAGCGCGCATATCCTTCCGGCAAAATTCCCGATAATTGGCGCGAGGAAGCTCTCCAACACATAAAAAATAATAACAGCAGTTCGCAAAAAGGGGGCATAGAAAGTTTAACATGGAGCCAGGTTGGTCCAGGCAATATCGGCGGCAGGCTTCGTTCAATCATTGTTCATCCTACTGATCCGAATATAATATACATCGGTTCGGTTTCCGGCGGAGTTTGGAAAACCACGGACGGCGGCGGCTCGTGGACGCCTTTAAAGGATGCAATGGAAAATTTAGCTGTTTGCTCAATGGTAATGGACCCTGCTAATCCGAATATTTTATATGCGGGAACTGGTGAAGGTTATTTTAATTCCGATGGGCAGAGAGGTGATGGGATATTTAAAACCACAGACGCCGGTGCTTCTTGGTTGCAGCTTTCATCAACAAAAAATTCAAGTTTTTATTTTGTTAATAAGTTGATGATAGACAACTCAACAAATTTGTTGTACGCAGGCACAAGAAAGGGTTTGTACAAATCTAATGACGGCGGTACTACTTTCACGGCAATTCTTACCGGAACCGGAGGCAGCGATGTTCACTGTACGGATATTGAAATTGCATATACTTCTCCTTCAACTATTTATGCAAGCTTCGGACTTTTTAATGACGCTTCTATTTACAGAAGTAATGATGGAGGAAGTACATTCACCAGCAATTTTTCACAAGCAGGGCATGGGCGTGTTGAGATGGCAGTCTCAGCCTCAAACCCGCAGGTTGCATACGCAGCTTTTAATGATCTAAGTACAAGCGGTGTAAGTTTGATGATAAAAACCACGAACGGCGGTGCTAGTTGGAATTCATTCGCACCCCCCGGACCCTCTTTTGCAGGTTCTACTAATTATGCAGGAACTCAAGCCTGGTACGATAATATTTTGAGTGTGGATCCATCGGATGCTAATATAGTATATGCGGGCGGTATCGATTTTTGGAAATCCACAACCGGCGGCACAACCTGGACTCAAAAAACAAACTGGTATCAGTATGCAGGCGCACCTCAATATGTGCACGCAGATCATCACGCAATTGTATTTGCTCCGTCAAACTCAAACTTAATGTTTCTCGGTACTGATGGCGGTATTTACGTATCTACAAATAAAGGCGAAAACTGGACATCAAAAAATAATAACCTTACTATTACACAATTTTATTATGGGGCAATTGGTCCCAGCGGCGATAGCTACTTTGGCGGAACACAGGATAACGGTACATTAAAAAACAACAGCGGTTCCACCTGGGGCGAAATTCTCGGCGGTGACGGCGGCGCTACTGAAGTTGATTTTAATAACGCCAATAATATTTATATGGAATATGTAAACTTAGCTTTATTTAAGACTACCAACGGCGGCGCAACCTTTTTTAGTTCGATGAACGGCATTCCTAAGGGACCTGAACTTTATGACGGAACAACCGATAGAACATTATTTATATCTCCATTTGCAATGGACCCGAATGATCCGTTAAAGCTTGTAGCAGGTTCATATCGTGTTTATAGAACAGTTAACGGTGCAAGCAACTGGACGTTAATTAGCGGCGATTTAACCGGTGATGGCAGCGGAAGCAACGGTGCAACAATCTCTGCGCTTGAAGTTGCAAAAGGCAATTCTAATATAATATATGCCGCAACTTCCAACGGAAGAGTTCAGGTAACTACCGATGCCGGCAGTTCCTGGAATTTAAGAAATGCAGGGCTTCCAACGGCGTATGCAACAAAAGTTAAAACCGATCCGAATAATCCCGCCACGGCTTTTGTAACATTTTCAGGCTTTACTGCCGGACAGAAAATTTTTAAGACAACAAATTACGGTCAAAACTGGAGCAACATTACGGGTAATCTTCCAAACCTGCCGACGAACAGTCTGTTTGTAAATCCCGCTGATGTAAATAATATTTACGTTGGAACTGATCTCGGATTATTTGTTACAACCGATAACGGAACCTCTTGGGTTCAGGACACAAATTTACCAAATGTAAATATTATGGATCTTGATTTCCGAGTGTCTGATAAAAAACTTATTGCTGCTACGCATGGAAGAAGCATGTATGCGGCTGCACTTGGCGGCAGCACGGTGAGTACTGTGGATCTTATTTATGATGACGGCTCGCCATACGGAGGTTATTATTGGCAGAATGCAAACCAAGCATCAGCAAATAGAATTACACCAACTTTAACAAACGCCAAAGTTATCAAGATGTCAATTTTTATTAATGGTGTTAATAGCGGAAGCGCCACATATACACCAATTATTCTTTCAAGCAGCGGCGGGCAACCCGGTAGTGATCTTGCGGTTATACCACAAAAAACAGCGGCATCATATCCTGGGTGGGATGATACTGATTTAAGCTCGTACAACATTATGGCAAACGGCGATTTTTTTGTCGGAATTAAGTATGACGGGATAAATGCACCTACCTATGGTTACGATCAAAGCAATAACGGCAGAGCGTGGGATTTTAACGGTGCGAGCTGGTCGCTTTGGAGTGAAACATATTTTATGCGCGCAACAATTCAAACAATTACTTCGGTGGTGGAAATTGATACGCGCACTCCGGAAACATTTGATGTTTCTCAAAATTATCCGAACCCTTTTAATCCAACTACAACCGTAAGATATTCTCTGCCGAACGGTGAGAATGTATCGATAGATGTTTATGATATTACGGGCAAGCGGGTTGCGCAGCTTGTAAACAATTATCAAGCTTCCGGTACTTACAATGTTTCCTGGAACGGTAAAAATGATTTTGGCGTTGACGCTGCAAGCGGAACTTATATTATTTCTGTACGTACCGGCAGTTTTGTTCAATCGAAAAAGATGGTTTTATTACGTTGATAAAAATAGTTGCAAATTTTAAGGCTGCCTTTCCGGGCAGCCTTTTTTCATGCGGATCAATGAATTACAAAAATGCATGTTAATTATTTAATGATACAGTTTTATCAAGTTTATTGATTGGTCTTTTTATTATTACTAATTTCGGATGACAATCAATGGTTATTTTATTGAGGTCGGTTTATGGATATTCTCTATAAAAAATTACAGTTAAAAGAAAAATTAAACTACGCTTTAGTAAACTTGCCGGATGACTTATCCTCTCTTTTTGAAAATCTTCCCCTCCACTCAAAATTATCAAAAAAACTTTCCCCCGGTTTGGATTTTATATTAACATTTGCCCGACTAAAAAAGGATATTGATAAAAGTATGCCTTCATTGATTAAAAGTATCGCAGCAGGGGGCATTATCTGGATAAGTTATCCCAAAAAAGATTCGGGAATTGATTCGGACCTTAGCAGGAATGAAAGCTGGTCTGCAG
>JAIOIM010000729.1 GCA_019912505.1 Ignavibacteriaceae bacterium | reverse complement strand
GACCAATCCAGAGGATGAGATAAAATTTGATTTTGATAATATATCAGATAACATTAAAGGAGTTAGACCAAGATTGCTCATTTTTACAGGATCAAGAACAATAAAATATTCTTTAACCTTACCGCCTATTATAGTAACATCCGAAACACCCTCAACGCGGGCGATAACCGGCTTTACGGAGTATTCTGCTAACTGCCGCAGTTCGACCTGGCTTTTAGCTCCCTCAATCGAGTAACCAAGTACAGGGAAAATAGAAGGATTCATTTTTTCAATAGTAATACTTACACCTGCCGGAAGTAGCTGTTTGATTTCATTAATTCGAGATTCTATTCTTTGTTTCCCGAGATCAATATCGGTACCCCAATTTAAAAAGGCAGATATTTCGCAGTTTCCTCTGCTGGTTTTACTACGGATAACACTTAACTCTTCAACTTTTTTTATGGCATTTTCCAGCGGAACAGTAACTGTTACCATCATTTTATCAACCGGCTGATCGCCGATGTCTGCTATAATTTTTATTTTGGGAAAAGTAATGTTGGGGAATAATCCTATCGGCAGATTTAATAATGCATACACACCGCCGATTAAAATAAAAATTAGTATAGCGGCAATTGGTGCTTTATATTTTAAATAAAAGTTATTCATCTTATTTTACCATTGTAATCTTCGCTGTATCCGGTAATCCATAAGCACCCGAAACAATTATTCTGTCTGAAATATTTAAACTCGAATTCACTACCTCAATAAGGCTATCTGTTTCGATTCCTTTTTGAATTTTGCACTTCACCGATATTGTATCATTCAAAAGTTTCATCACCCAGAAACTGTCCATCGTTTCATGACTCATTACAGAACTTTTAGGAACAGCAAAAGCGTTGCTGACACGGTTAACGGGAAACAAGAGGTTTACATTCAAGCTTTCGGGTAAAGTTATATTGCTTACAAATTTTAAAATATACTTTTGCGTTTGTGTCACTTGATCGATTACTGGAACAATGTTTTCTACAATTGCATATACGGTTTTGCCATCAGGAAGAATAACAGCATATCTTGTCTGCCGGTTTATTTTGCTAACAAGTTGATACGGCACATCAAGATATAAACGTAAAGATGACGGCACAGAAATTAATGCTAATCGTTCACTTTCAATAACATAGTCCCCTTCGTTATACAATACTTCGGTAACTACTCCGGAAGAATGCGCTTGTATCAATACTTCGCCGGTATATAATTTTTCCCCAATCATTATGCCGCTGCTATCCGAAGCTGACGACTCGCGCGTTTTAATAACAAATAAGTCTTTCCCGGGGTTAACAAAATCGCCGATATTTACAAAACCTTTTTTTATAAAACCCGGTATTGTTGATCGAACAGTTTCCTTTTTTATAAAAACTGTGGTTGCGTTTAAGATGGAATATTGAGTGAGATTGGTTCTTACCGGTGATGCTACTTTAACTAAAGCTCCAGGGGCACTGCCTGCCGGAAGTTCATCAATATTACCGGAACACATACTAAAAAATAGCGGAAGGATTAATCCGATTGTAAAAAGTTTTATCCAATTAAAATATCTTTTCATTTACCAGTTCCAATAGTTATAGTTATTAGTTTCTAATAAGTAATCAATTTGTTTATCAATGTGAGATTTCTTAAAGTCAATGTAATTTTTAAATATGGTTAGGTATTCAAGCATTGAGTTATTACCGGTTTTTAACTCCGCTGCCGTAATATCAACCAGCTTTTTAT
>JAIOIM010000728.1 GCA_019912505.1 Ignavibacteriaceae bacterium | reverse complement strand
ATGCATGGGGACGAATCAACAGCAACAATGGCATTGTTTGACGTTTTTAATTTTTTTAAAGCTAATGGTTACGAAAAATATAAAGATACCGTACTGAAAAATTGCACAATTTATTTTATGCCAATGGTTAACCCCGATGGTGCGGAAGTTTTCGAAAGAAGAAACATTTTCGGTATCGATATAAACCGCGATGCGGTTCGCCAGCAAACACCCGAAGGTATAATTTTGCGTTCAACTTTTGAAAAACTCAAAGCCGGCTTTGGTTTTAATTTGCACGATCAAAGCACAAGATATAGTGTTGGTAATTCGTTTAATTCTGCGGCAATTTCATTTCTTGCCCCTGTAACCAACTATGAGAAATCTGTAAATAATGTTAGAGACAATGCCATAAAATTAATTAGTGAAATGTATTTGATGCTCTCAAAAACTATATCGGGGCACATAGCAAAATACTCCGATGAATTTGAGCCGCGGGCATTTGGAGATAATTTTCAAAAATGGGGAACCAGTACAATATTGATTGAAACCGGCGGCTGGAAAGATGATGCGGAAAAGCAATTTCTACGCAAAATAAATTTTATTACGCTGTTAGCCTCCTTTGAAAGTATTGCAAATGAAAATTATAAAAACTTTGAGAACACTACATATGAAGAAATACCATTAAACGATAACTATATTATAGATCTTGTACTCAGAAATTTAGAAACTTCTAAAAATGGGAAAAAGTATTTGGTTGATCTGGGAATAAATCTTGAAGAGCGAAATTATAACAACGCAAAAGATTTTTATTACAAATCATCTGTCGAAGACCTCGGGGATCTTTCTGTTTTTTACGGTTATACCGATGTAGATTTAAAAGGTATGTCCATTGAACCTGGTAAAGTATTTGAAAATAGTTTTGATTCTTTAGAGGAGATTTCAAAATTAAATTTTAACGACCTCTACAGGCAGGGTTTTACAACCGTAATTTACAATGGCAAACACGAAAAACCATTTACAAGTTTGCCAATAAATATTTCTCTTTCAAAAATTATTAAGCCGGCAAATAGTATATCAATGGGAATTCGCCCAAACTTTGTTATTAAAAAGGCTAACTTAGTTAAGTATGTTGTTATAAATGGATTTTTATTGGATGTTGAAAATAAAACGGGTGAAATAAAAAACGGCGCAGTTTATAAGTAAAGTAGTTTATAGTTTGATAAAAAAAAGAATTTTGGTATAATTAGTATAAATAAATTATTAATAAATATGTCAGTTAACATTTTTAATCTATGATGTTTCCAATATTCCTATCAGTGGTGATGGAGCAAAATCAGCTTTATAGAGATTTTGAGAGCGAAGCAATTCCGCACATGGATGCTTTATACAACTTTGCTCTTAAAATGACGGGCGACAGTGATGATGCTGGCGATCTTCTACAGGAAACATATATGCGCGCCTTCCGGTTTTGGGATAAGTTTGAGGCAGGAACTAACTGCAAAGCCTGGCTGTTTAGAATAATGAAAAATACTTATATCAATATTTATCGAAAAAAATCAAAGTCGCCGACCAAAGTTGACTACGAGGAGATTGAAAATTATTATGAAAACATAAAAGCTTCCAATACCGACGACGCACACCTCGAAAAAGATATTTACGATAATTTATTAGACGATGAATTATCACAGGCAATTTCTTCGCTGCCTGAAGATTTTAGAACGGTCATTATTTTGTGCGATATCGAGGGCTTTTCTTACGAAGAAATTGCAGATTTTGTCGATGCACCTATCGGAACAGTTCGTTCGAGACTGCATAGAGCCAGGAAAATGTTATTTACAAAGCTTTACGATTACGCAGTTGATAGAAGATATATTACCAAGGATTAAATTGAGTTGAACAACTACAACGATAATAATGATTTAATAACCGCCCTGGTTGACGGCATTTTAAATGAAGATGAAACAATTAAAATCAAAAAGCTTATTGATTCAGATTCAGGTATACTTTATGAGTACAAGGTGCAAACTTTAATAA
>JAIOIM010000075.1 GCA_019912505.1 Ignavibacteriaceae bacterium | reverse complement strand
GTTATTAACAAACTAAAAACCGATGAAGATTTTAACTTAATTAAATATGATCTCTGGGCAAAAGGGCAGATTGTACTAATCCTTTCAGCGCCGAGTATGCAGGAGTTAGAATTTAAAATATTTAGGGAAAAAGATAATCTTCTTTATGTGTTTCAAAAAATATCCGATAAACGCCTATTCGAAAGTCTTTACAATAGCAAATATGAAAAAAAGGATATTGAAGGGCATTTTCTTAAAGATTATAACTGGATTATTTATGTTCAGGCAGATTTTCAGGTAGCGATGGATAAACCGGAAGACAATTTTGTATGGCTGCGCCGCTCACCGGGAAGCGATATGGAAAGATGGCTTTTTATTCACTGGATTGATAATGCATCACCGGCATATTTAAATGAAGACTCTATAAAATCTATCCGCAACCGTGTAACAAAGAAGTATTATCGTACATCTAATGATAACGGGTATGTAGTAATAGCCGATGATTACTTTACGATAAATGAAATTAATTTTAACGGCAGATATGCTTTGATGACGCAGGGGTTGTGGGATCTTAATATAAAAGGAATGGGCGGTCCGTTTATTAATTATACTTTTTATGATGAGAAGGCTATGCGAATTTATATGATAGACGGTTCGGTATACGCACCTAAATATTATAAACGAAATCTGATTCATCAAATGGATGTAACGCTTCAATCTTTTATGACGGATGCTGAGCTATCGAAGGAGAGAAGAGACGATTTATTAGACGCAGCGGAAGACTACAAACCTAAAAAATATTTGAATAATAATTAGAAATAACTAATTGATTTTATTTTAAGAAACAAAAGGAGGAAGAATTGTCTTCCCCCTTTTAATTTATTTTAGAAACCTAATCTCTCCATATCAACAACAAGACTTTTTACAGAGTCAACTGAATGATTTAAAGCCGACTGTTCTTCATCGTTAAGCGAGAGTTCGAGAATTTTTTCAACGCCGTTTGCACCAAGTACCGCCGGAACACCAACGTAATAGCCGTTAACATTAAACTCTCCGTTTAAGAAAGCGCATGTTGGGAGCACTCTTTTTTCGTCATAAATAATTGCTTCAGCCATTGCAATTGCCGCTGATGCGGGGGAATAAAATGCCGAACCTGTTTTAAGAAGTTTTACAACTTCGCCGCCAGCCATTTTTGTCCGTTCAACCATTGCATCCATAACTTCTTTAGCTTTCGCTTTGTCGTTGTATTTGCGTTCGAGCAGTTCTAACGCAGGCACGCCGTTTACGTTTGCATAACGAACCAATGGAACCATTGTGTCGCCATGTCCGCCAAGAACCATAGCGTTTACATCCTTTACTGATACACCAAGCTCCCATGCAATAAACGATGCAAAACGGGATGAATCCAAAACGCCTGCCTGTCCCATTACCCGATTTGTTGGAAAGCCGGTAACTTTTTTAAATAATGTAACCATAGCATCGAGCGGGTTTGAAATTATTATTACAATTGCGTTGGGGGCATTATCCCTCACACCCTCTGCA
>JAIOIM010000727.1 GCA_019912505.1 Ignavibacteriaceae bacterium | reverse complement strand
GGTTTTATACATTTTGTGATAAAAAAAATGTGGATAAAAATATCCTTCTTTAGGATTTAGTGTAAACACACTGAACATAAATTAATCAATTACGGAGGTTCTTATATGAAAATCATTCAGGTAGTAAGAAATACAGCCTTTATCGCTACCTTAGCTGTTTCTGCAGCAATGGTAAGCGGATGCGGCGGTGTAAGTGAAGCCCAAATGCAGGAACTAAAAAATCTTAGAACAGAGCTCAGCTCACTTGAAAAAGAAGCTAATCAGTTAAAAGATGAACGTTCGGCTCTCGAAAGAGAAATTGCAGAGAAGAATGCAAAGCTCCAGCAATGCCAAAAGGACAAAGAGCAAACCCAAGCAAACTTGGATAAGCTTCCTAAATAAATTTTGAAAATTAAAATTTCGGAGGAAATTATATGAAATTAAATAAATATCTATTCGGAATCCTTGCACTTCTTCTAATCTTTTCTGCCAACATTATTGCGCAAGAAAAAGAGATGACCGAAGAAGAATGGCAGGGAGAGATGAACCGCTTAAAAGAGAAAAAAGTAATGCTAACGCAGGAAATTCAGTCTCTTCAGGAAGACCTAAATAACTTAAAATCTACCCAGATTCAAGATTACGAAGACTGTATGCAGGAACTTTATGCTATGGTTGGCGCTACTAAAGCCGATGTTGACAACTTCAGAAAAGCTGTTGCAGAACTTAACGGCAAAATAAACAGAAAAGAAGGTCCGAAAGTCGACAGACAAAAAGACCTTGATGCACTAAAATCGAATAAAATTTCTGCTTTGCCTGAGTTTTTTGACAAGGTATACAACCAGATGCAGAAAGCTTTAGACAAATGGGTTGAAGAACCAACAGAAATTAATTATACAGTTGTAAAAGGCGACCACCTCTGGGGTATTTCTAAAAAACCTCAGCATTACGGAAACGGTTTTGCATGGCCTGTAATTTACAAAGCTAACCGCGACAAAATTAAAAACCCAGATTTGATTTATCCTAATCAGACTTTCACTATCCCAAAATTAACTGAGGAAGAAAAATCGAAATACGAAAAATTAAGAACTAATTATAAACCGGCTCCGGTTCAATAATCTGTTTTATTTTTTGGTAATATAAATTTTAAGCCCTTGTCATCTTTTTGATAAGGGCTTTTTATCTTTAAATTAACTCGATATGACTGCAATAGAAAAAAGATTAACCCTCGTAAATGTTGATATGTTATCCCTGCTCGGAATAAACGACCAAAACCTAAAACTTGTCGAGGACAGGTTTAATTCAACTATTATTGTGCGCGGCGAAGAAGTAATAATAAGAGGCGTGCCCGAAGAAACAGAATTTATTGACAGTGTATTTAAAGAGATGGTTTACGTTTTAAACACAAACGGAACACTTAAAACATCGGATGTAGAAACAATTCTTGAGTTAACAGCACAGGGTAAAGAAATAATTGGTGACGAAGAATTTGATTCAATCATTCTTTACACAAAAAATGATGTTATAAAAGCAAGAACCCCCGGGCAGACGCGCTACTTGCAGGCTGCAGGTAAAAACGATATCTGTTTTGCCATTGGACCTGCCGGTACGGGAAAAACATATCTTGCTGTTGCGTTTGCCGTATCTGCCTTGAAGCGGGGCATTGTGAATAAAATAGTGCTTGCTCGTCCAGCGGTTGAAGCAGGGGAAAGTCTTGGTTTTTTACCCGGCGATTTTCGTGAAAAAATCGATCCTTATTTACGTCCGCTTTATGATTCTCTCGATGATATGATGCCTTCGGAAAAACTCAAAAGCTATATCGAAAAAAGAGTAATTGAAATTGTTCCGCTTGCATATATGCGCGGACGTACATTAAACAACGCTTTTGTAATTTTGGATGAAGCACAAAATGCAACCGACTTACAGATGAAAATGTTTTTAACCCGCCTCGGCGCAAACTCAAAAGCAATAATAACCGGCGACATAACGCAGATTGACTTACCTGCAAAAACAGCAAGCGGGCTTGTACAGGCAAAAAATATTCTTCAGGGAATTCAAGGCGTCGGGTTCGTCTATTTCGATAAATCGGATGTTGTGCGCCACAGGCTTGTAAAAGATATCATCGATGCATACGAAAAATTTAACAAAGAAAAAGAATAGCTACTTAAAAATTTTTTTACTTTCGTTCCAATAAACATCCATCTCTTCAAGATTAGATTCATTTATTTTTCTCCCGGTTTCTTTTACTTTGGTTTCAACGTAACTAAACCTGTTTATAAATTTTTTGTTAGTTCGGCGGAGCGCATACTCCGGTTGGATGCCGAGAAATCGGGCATAATTTACGAGTGCAAAAAAAACATCTCCAAATTCACTCTCAAGTTCTTCCATGTTTCCGTTTCTTTCGCACTCATGCATCTCTTCAATTTCTTCAATTACCTTTTTCCACACATCTTCTTTTTTCTCCCAATCAAATCCAACTTTTGCGGCTTTTTCCTGCAAGCGGGTGGCTCGCTGAAGCGCGGGGAGTGTTTCCGGAACGCCGTCTAATAAATTTTCTCTTCCTTCGGAAAGTTTTATCTGCTCCCAATTTTTTTTAACATGTGCTGCGCCAGTAACCTCTGCATCGCCAAAAACATGCGGGTGTCTTCTAATCATCTTTGCTTTTATTTCGTCAATCACTTCATTAAGCTTAAATTTGTTTTCACCTTCGGCAATAACAGAATGAAAAACAACATGCAGTAATAAATCGCCGAGTTCTTTTTTTAGTTCGTTGTAATCTTTGTTATCAATTGCTTCAACTACTTCGTATGCTTCTTCGATAGTAGCAGATTTTATCGAATCATTTGTTTGTTCTTTATCCCACGGGCATTCTACACGCAGTCTTTTTACTATATCAACAAATTCTTTAAAATTATCTTCAATCATGTATCGGAATTCCTTAAACTTGTAATGGTAATTATCAATTATTAAACGGTATGTAAGATAATAAATAACATTTTAAAAGGAGTTAAAAATGATTGAAGAAAAAATTAAACGGCTTGGTTATGAATTGCCCGATGCGCCGAAACCTCTTGCGGCTTATGTTCCGGCATTAAAAGTAAATGATTTTATTTATACAGCAGGACAGGTTCCGTTTGTTAAAGGCGAAATAAAGTATGCGGGAAAAGTGGGGAAAGAGCTTTCAGAAGAAGATGGTAAAAAAGCCGCGGCAATTTGCGCTTTAAATTGCCTGAGTGTTGTAAAAGCTTTAGCCGACAGTTTAGAAAATATAGAACAAATTGTAAAATTGACTGTTTTTGTGAACTGCTCAGATAACTTTACAAAACAACCTTTTGTAGCTAACGGTGCTTCGGAGTTATTGGTTGAGTTGTTTGGCGAAAAAGGAAAACACGCACGCAGCGCAGTTGGTGTAAACGGTTTACCAATGAACGCTGCAGTTGAAATTGAAATGATAGTAAAGGTAAAATAAAAACAAATTTTGCACCCGTATTATAACGGGTGCAATTTATTATTTTTACAATTTATAATCTTTTATTAGTTTTTAAGTGTGGCAGATTTTAAGTTTTTAATCAGTTCCAATGTTTTGGAAAATTTATTGTCATCACTCATCAGAGCTTTTATAACAGCACTTCCCACAATAACACCGCTGCAATAGGGTAAAAAGTTTTTTACATCATCGGGCGAAGATATTCCGAAGCCTGCGAGCAGCGGGTTTTCTTTTACTACCGAAACAGTTCGTTGTAAAGAGTCAATAATATCATCATTAAAATCAACTTTGCCGCCGGTTGTTCCGGTCATGCTTACATAATACAAAAAGCCCCGGCTCTTTTTATCAATCATCGATATTTTTTCCAAACGAGTTGTGGGAGTTGTTAAAAGAATTGTATCGAGATTTTCAAAACCTTCGGTAAAAAAATCATCGTACTCGTCAAACGGAACATCCGGGATTATCACTCCACTTACATCAGCTTTTTGTGCGTATTGAAGAAATTTTTGTTTGCCGTAACTTAGTACTGTATTTGCATACCCCATTAACACTATTGGTTTTTCTGTTTGCTCTTTTATCAATTGTGTCTGCTCAAAAACAAAATCCAGGTTCACACCATGTTTTAAAGCTTCATTTGATGAATATTGGATTACCGGTCCATCAGCAAGCGGATCGCTAAACGGAAATCCAATTTCGATAATGTCGGCACCGGCAGCAAAAATTTTTAATACTAAATCATTAAAATTTTCTTTTTCCGGAAAGCCTGCGGTTAAAAAAACCGATAATACCTTTTCACCGGCTTTATTTTTTTTGTTGATATATTTTTTTAATAACGACATTAATTCAGCTCTTTTATTTTTTCTTTTAGTGTGTTTAAGTCTTTATCTCCTCTACCGCTAATATTAACAATAACAATTTCATCGTCGGATGTTTCGGGCATCAATTTATTTAAGTAAGCAACAGCATGTGCTGTTTCAAGTGCAGGAATTATTCCTTCAAAACGGGATAAAAGTTTCGCACCCTCAATTGCTTCATCATCATCAATAGAAAAATAATTAACGAGCGATTCATCTTTAAAATGAGAATGTTCGGGACCAACGCCGGGATAATCGAGTCCGGCGGATATCGAATGAACATCAGCAATATTACCTTCGCTTGTTTGCAGAAGGTATGTTTTCATTCCCTGAAAAATTCCTTCTCTGCCGAGTGTTAATGTTGCGCAGTGTTTCGTAGTATTTATTCCGTACCCCGCAGCTTCAACTCCAATCATTTTTGTTTTTGTGTTTAAGAAGGGATAAAAAATTCCAGCCGCGTTGCTTCCGCCGCCCACACAGGCAACAATATAATCGGGTAATTTACTTTCAACTTCCAAAATTTGCTGTCGAGTTTCGTTACCAATTACAGATTGAAAATCGCGCACTATCATCGGGTAAGGATGCGGTCCGACCACCGAACCGATGATGTAGTGTGTATCTTTTACATTTGTAACCCAGTCTCTTATCGCTTCGTTTGTGGCATCTTTTAATGTTCTGCTGCCGGAAGTAACCGGTATAACCTCGGCACCGAGAAGCTTCATTCTAAAAACATTCGGGCTTTGTCGTCTTATATCTTCTTCACCCATATAAACAACGCACTGCAAACCGAACTTTGCACAAACCGTTGCAGTTGCAACACCGTGCTGCCCCGCGCCTGTTTCGGCAATAATTCTTTTTTTACCAAGATTTTTCGCAAGGAGAATTTGCCCGAGAGCGTTATTAATTTTATGCGCTCCTGTGTGGCAAAGGTCTTCGCGCTTTAAATAAATTTTTCCTTTGCCAAAGTAACCGGTTAATCTTTCTGCATATGTTAAAGGGGTCGGGCGTCCGGTATAGTTTTTATTCAGATGAAATAATTCTTCACAAAAATATTTATCCTTTTTTAACTTGAGGTAAGTTTCTTCAAGTTCATTCAGCGGACTAATTAATGTTTCCGGCACAAACTTTCCGCCGTACTTTCCGAATCGCCCCCTTTTGTCGGGCAGATTATATTCAAACATTTTTAATTTACCTTTTTGTTTACGATAGGCGCAAGTTGTTTCAGCTTATCGAGTATCAATTTAAAAGTCTTTGGTGTTAACGATTGAAAGCCATCCGAAAGAGCATTCTCCGGATGATTATGTACTTCAATCATCAAACCATCCGCGCCAGCTGCTGCACCTGCAAGAGCCATTGACGGCACTTTATCCCAGATGCCGATGCCATGCGAAGGATCGACAAAAATTGGAAGATGCGTGAGCTTCTTAATTACCGGCACCGCGTTTAAGTCGAGTGTGTTTCTTGTATGTGTTTCAAAAGTTCTTATACCGCGTTCGCAAAGAATAACATTGTAGTTGCCTTGCGAAAGAATGTACTCGGCACTCATCAACAAATCTTCAACCGTAGCAGCCATACCTCTTTTAAGAAGAATTGGTTTGCCTGTTGCTCCTGCTTCTTGCAGCAGCGAAAAATTTTGCATGTTGCGCGCGCCTATTTGAATAATATCCGCGGTGTCAAGAATTACTGCAAGCGAGTTCGAGTCCTTTGCTTCGGTTACAATCTTCATCCCGAGTTCTTTCTTTACATCGTTCAAATATTCAACACCCTTTTCCTTCAAACCCTGAAAAGCATAAGGGCTGGAACGGGGCTTGTACGCGCCTGCTCTTAAAAATTGAATGCCCATT
This sequence comes from Ignavibacteriaceae bacterium, assembly GCA_019912505.1. GTDB lineage: Bacteria > Bacteroidota > Ignavibacteria > Ignavibacteriales > Ignavibacteriaceae > CG2-30-36-16. The sequence goes on along the minus strand of JAIOIM010000727.1, from coordinate 5,638 downwards.
TCTTTCAGCAAACCGGCAATATCAAAAATCTGCTGGCGGCTTTCCACCGAGCAGGGTCCGGCTATCACTGTTAAGTTACTACCTCCAATTACAGCACCCCCGTTGAAATTAATGAGTGTATCTTCCTTTTTCATTTCACGGCTAACTAGCTTGTACGGCTTTGTAACCTTAACAACTTCATCCACCGAATCCATCCTCATAAAATCTTCGGCAGCCAATTTTGAAGTCGGACCCGTAACACCTATGGCAAGTTTTAATGAACCGGGTATTTCGTGAGGTGTGCATCCGTAACTTTTTATTTTATTTTTTATCTTCTCAACATCCTCACGGGGCGCATCGAGATTGACCATTATTAACATTAACGACTCCTATACTTATTAAATTCTTTAAAAAACTGGCGTATCTTATTCTCATCTTTTTTGCCGGGGAAAGCTTCGAGTGATGAAGATAAATCAATTGCCGCGGGATTGATTTTTGTAATATCCGGTAGACTTTCTAATCCGATACCGCCGGCAAGCGTTATTTTATTCCGCAGCGTAACAGGTAATAAATCCCAATCAAATGATTTGCCTGTCCCGCCGTATTCGTCTCCCGAAAAGGAGTCGAATAAATAACCGGCACAATTGTATTTTTCTACAATATTGAAATCAAAATTTTCATCAATCCTAAATGCTTTTAAAACTGGCATATTAATTTCATCAATCAATTCCGGCTGTTCATTGCCATGCAGCTGAACCAAATTTATTTTTGTTTGGGCAGAAATATTATTAATCTCCCCGGCAGTTGAGTTTACAAACACGCCCACCTTTAAAGTAAAAGGGGATAGGGATGAAATAATTTCTGCCGCCAACGAGGGAGAAATATTTCTTTTGCTTTTTTTATAATAAACAAAACCAAGCGCGTCAGCACCGAGTTCTTCGGCAAGCAGCGCGTCATCTAAATTTGTAATACCGCAAATTTTTACTTTTAAATCGGGCATAAAACCGACTCGTTCGTCAAGCTTCTCTTTATCCAATCTGCAAATTCTAACTCTCATACGAGCACCATTTCTTTAATTCTATCAAACTTGCTTTCCTGTTTTTACTTTTCATCAAATGTTCGCCGACAAGAACAGCGTTAATATTTAATTCTCTCAAATAATCAATATCATCTTTTGATTGAATGCCGCTTTCGGATACTACAAATAGATCATCCGGCAGACATTTTTTTATTTCTTTTGTTGATGACAGATCAACTTTAAAAGATGTTAAATCACGGTTGTTTATGCCGATCAGTTTGTTAACGGAAAAATCAATTTTATCAATTTGGTTTTTGCTATGAAGTTCAAGCAATACTTCAAGTCCGGTTTCTTGTGCGGCGATGGTTAAATCTTTTATTTGGGATGCGTCTAATATTTCGCAAATCAATAAAATCAAATCGGCGCCGTTTGCTTTAGCCTCAAGCACCTGATATTCGTCAATTATAAAATCTTTACGAAGGAGCGGCGCGGTTTTTATTGCAGCTATTTCTTTAAGGAAATTTATAGAGCCCATAAAAAAGTTTTTATCCGTCAGTACCGAAACCGCATCAGCGCCGCCATTAAAATAATCATTTGCAATATTCAGATGATTAAAATCTTCTCTAATTACTCCATTTGACGGGCTTGCTTTTTTTACTTCCGAGATAACGGAAATATTTTTCGAAATCCCAAGTTTATCGATAAAACTTTTTAACGGTGTATAAAAAAACTCGCTCGATTCAAAATCGGCACGATTGAATCTCATCCGAAGACTTTTTATTTCTTCCTTTTTTACCTCAACTATTTCATCAAGAATGTTCATGCCGCTTTAAATTCTTTTAGCTCGTTTAACTTTTTTAATGCCGCCCCGCTGATTATCGATTCTTCAGCCGCATATTTGCAATTATCAAGGTTTTCTGAAAACCCCGCTGCATAAAGGGCAAGCGCAGTATTAGCCGCCACGGTATGAAATGCGCCATTGGTTGCTTTGTTTTCGAAAACCTCCATAATAATTTTTGCATTTACTTCCGGCGAGCCGCCTATAATTTGTTCGTGCGTAACAATCGGGTAGATGAATGAATCATTTGTTAACTCGTAATGCTTTAACATTTCTGCTTCATTATATTCATTCACACTTGTAACGCCGCCGAGGAAAATTTCGTCATACTTATCTTCACTGCACAAAAAACAAACACGCTTATGATTTAAATATTTTGCAGCTTCCGCAAGCATTTGCGCTGCGGATTTGCTGTAAACACCAATTATTTGTTTCCGCACTCCGGCAGGATTTGTAAGCGGACCCAAGAGGTTAAAAACTGTTTTTATTGCAAGCTCCTTTCTAACCGGCGCCGCAAACTTCATAGCAGGGTGATATAGAGGCGCGAACAAAAAAGCTATTCCAATTTTATTTAATGCTTCTTCCGATTTTTCCCGTGTTAAATTAATATCTATACCAAGCTGCTGCAACACATCCGCACTGCCGCTGTTACTGGAGACCGAGCGGTTACCGTGCTTTGCAACTTTAACACCCGCGCCCGCTGCCGCAAAAGCCACCGCGGTTGAAATATTAAAGCTGCCTGAGTTATCTCCGCCCGTACCGCAAACATCAATTACGTTTTCATCGTCACATTTTATTTTAATACTGTTTGCGCGCATCGCTGTTGCAAAACCGGCAATCTCTTCGGAGGTTTCGCCTTTTACTTTTAAAGCCATAAGCAGCCCTGCTATTTCGGAGTTGTTGGCTTTACCGCTCATAATTTCATCCATCAACTCAAACGATTCATCGAATGAAAGATTTTCTTTCGCTGCAATTTTTTGAAGATATTTTTTCACTTACGCCTCCAACCAGTTTTTTATTAAATTTTTTCCCTCAATTGTTAAAATAGATTCGGGGTGGAACTGCACTCCTTCAAGAAAATATTTTTTATGTCTTATTCCCATTATTATACCATCATCGCATTCGGCGGAAATTTCAAAATCATCGGGCAGAGTATCCCGTTTTATTATTAATGAATGATAACGGGTAGCCTCAAAATTTTGTTTCACTTTTTTGAATATAGTTTTGCCGTCATGTTTTATAAGCGAAACTTTTCCATGCATCAACACCGGTGCTTTTATAATTTCAGCGCCGAATAAATAGCCCATTGCCTGATGACCGAGACATACGCCAAGAACCGGAAGTTTATCCTTAAAATATTTTATAGCATCGAGAGATATATTTGAATCTTCGGGTCGCCCAGGACCGGGCGAGATTAAAATTTTATCAGGCTTTAGTTCCCTAATTTCATCAACGGTTGTTTCGTCATTTCTTTTTACAACAAGCTCAACATCAAACGAGCCGATGAGTTGAACAAGATTGTATGTAAAGGAATCGTAGTTATCTATTACTATTATTTTCATCAATTACCTCTGCGTACTTTAACGCTTTTACCATTGCGGCTGATTTGTTTTTAATTTCTTTTACTTCAAGTTCGGGCTGACTATCGGCAACTATGCCTGCACCTGCCTGCCAGTATATTTTATTTCCCTCTGTAAAGAGAGTTCTTATCGCAATACACATATCCATATTGCCGGAAAAGTCGAAGTAACCAACTGCGCCTGCATATATGTTTCTTCGCATACTTTCATATTTATTTATCAACTCTATTGCTTTTATTTTCGGTGCACCTGTTACTGTTCCGGCGGGAAAGCAAGATGTTAGGGCGTCAACCGCGTCTTTATCATTTCCAAGTTTCCCTTCTACTTTTGAAACCATGTGCATAACATGCGAGTAGCGGATTATTTTCATTTTGTTAGAAACTTTTACACTGCCATAGCTGCACACTCTTCCGAGATCATTTCTACCGAGATCAACAAGCATTGTGTGTTCGGCTAATTCTTTCGGGTCGTTTTTTAATTCTTCTTCGAGCAGCAAATCTTCCGCTTCTGTTCTGCCGCGTCTGCGTGTGCCTGCAATGGGAAGAGTTTGAGCGTGTTTTTCGTTTACCCGTACAAGGTCTTCGGGTGAAGTACCGATGATTTTAAAATCGTGCTCGAATTCTAAAAAGTACATGTATGGTGATGGATTGATGATACGCAATGCGCGGTACACATTAAAAGGGTCGCCTGTGTAACCGGCGCCGAACCGTTTTGATAACACAATTTGGAAAATATCTCCTTCGGAAATGTGTGTCTTTCCTTTTTCTACCTGCGTAAAAAATTCGGCTGTGTTAAAATCATCGTTTAGTTCTTCGTCAAGTTTAAAATCGGATAAATAAGTTTTTGGCAACGCAAGTTCCTTTTTTAGCAAGTTAATATTGTGTAACGCTTTTTTATAGGCGGTTTCAATATTCGTGTCCGGTTTTATTTCAACATTAGATATTAAAATGATTTGATGTTTGAAGTGATCGAATGCAAGTATTGTATTGTAAATTCCGAAAATGGAATCGGGAGTTGAACCTCCGATATGATTAAATGAAATAACTTTTTCGATAAGCGAGATATTTTCATATCCCAGAAAACCGACCATGCCGCCCGTAAAACCGGGGAGAAAATCGATCTTAGGCTGCGTCTGTTTTTTTATTTCTTTTTTTATGAATTCAAAAATAGATTCGTTCCTCGTGTTAACATTGCCGCTCGATTTTTCGGTTAGCTGTGCACCACGGTTGCTTATAATTTTTTCTGGCGCAATACCGATGAAGGAATAACGCGCCATATTTGTCGAGCCTTCCACCGACTCAAGCAGGAAACTCTGAACACCCGGTTTTCTAATTTTCAAGTAAGCAAGGACGGGCGTAAGCATATCAGCCGTTATAATTTCGTAAACGGGGATTAAGGTGTAACTCTTTGCGAGTTCTTTAAATTGTTCAAATTTCATAGTTAACCTTTAAAAGCAAAAAACCCTTCCCGGTGTGCCGAGAAGGGTTTTTGTAAAAAATTATTAAACTTCTATATCACCGGAACGCAAAATATGGGACACTCCACCACCAGCCGAAGCTGCTAAAATATATTGTGTTATATGTTCCGTTGATATTTTTCATAAGTCTGACGGCAAATATACAATTCTATTGCTATTTGTCAAATATATAATTCCGGCTGCGGAAAATATTTCCGACCTCACCCCTAACCCCTCTCCTTAGCAAGGCGAGGGGAACAGCAGTCCCTCTCCTTTCCAAGAGCTTGCCCGCCCTTTGGCGGGAGAGGGAAACAGGGTGAGGTTGTCCGAAATTTTTACTAAATTCAAAAAGCAGTTCATTTGTTTATCATTTTGCTGAGGATAAAAATGACTATACATTACAATAAAACCGAGTTAAAGGAAGTACGCCGTTATTTAAGACAGAACCAAACCTACTGTGAAAAAATTATCTGGATGTATTTGAAAAACCGTAAACTACTCTACAAAAAATTTAGAAGGCAGTATTCAATAGATTATTTTGTTATTGATTTTTATTGTCCCGAATTAAAATTAGCAATTGAAATAGATGGTGAAATACACGACTTGGATGAACAAAAAACAAAGGACAAACACCGGCAGGAATATATTGAAGCTTATGGGGTTAAGTTTTTAAGATTAAAGAATGAGGAAATTCTTGGTAATCCAAATAAGGCATTTTTAAAAATAGAAAACGAAATAAAGAAACTCATCCGACCTCACCCCTAACC
>JAIOIM010000726.1 GCA_019912505.1 Ignavibacteriaceae bacterium | reverse complement strand
ATCTGTTAATGAGCCATCCGATTTTATATCATCCAATATAAATTCAGCGCCATAGTAGAGTTTATGTTTTTCATTTAATGATTTTGTTAAATCCAGATTTACAGAATAAGCATTAACCTTTTCTTTATTGTTAGTAAGGTCAGGTTTGTTTAATGATCTATCCATTCTGCTTTCTTCAAAAAACTGTTGAGCCAGTCTCAGAGTCATTTCGTCATAAACAGAATTATTTCCTTTATGGTTTATGGACAAATTATTCATCATCCATTTTTGCGGTCCGTAAGACCACTCAGCGTACCTGAGGGTACCATTTTTATAACGTTGATTACGATCGTATCTGCCGTAAGGAGATGTTTCTGAATAATGAAAACCGAATTGAAAATCCCATTCTTCGTTAGGAGTGAATCTGATTTTCTGCATCATATTTATCTGTGAATATGCTGAAGGTATTTGAAGCAATGGATCCCGCTGAGTAACTATATGGTCAATACCATCCACGGTTTCCACATGGATTGGTTTAATGTAGTCGTCAGGTCCACGTCCGCCTTGTCTTAAATCAGCATAATCCCAAGAGCTTATGCTTGTTAACATTGCCCATTTTTCCCAACCCACATTCAAATCAAAATGTCCGGTCTTTTCGTTATTAGCGCTTGAATAACGGGTAACCGCTTTACCGGTAATTAACGGTTTGACTGATAACGACAGTTGAGGTGTAAGCGTTTGAAAACTCATTACACCACCAATAGCATCACTACCGTAAATAACAGAACCGGGACCAAACAAAACTTCAGTTCCCTCTACAGCAAACGGATCGAGGTTGATAACGTTCTGCAAGTTACCGCCTCTAAAAATAGCGGTATTCATTCGCACTCCATCAACGGTATATAAAAGTCTGTTTGTGGCAAAGCCCCTAATCATCGGGCTGCCGCCGCCTTGCTGACTTTTTTGAATATAAACCTTGCCGGAAATGCTTAACAAATCTGCCGCTGTTTGCGGGTTTTGTAATTCAACATCTTTGGATGTAATTTTTGAAATTTTTGAAGGGATATTGTTTGAAGCCTGCTGCCATCTTGTAGCAGAAACTACCACTTGATCGAGATTTAAGATTGTTGGTTCCAATTTAATATTAAAATTGGATTCGTGAAGTTGGTTATAACTTTTTACTTGGGTTGCATAACCAAGTGAGCGGATTTCAATTTTACCAGCACCCTTAAACACCGAGATATCTGCTTGCCCTTCATTATTAGTGGTTGTAAATTCTCTGGGCGATTCACTCATTAGGGTTACCATTTCTAATGGTTTGCCTGTTTCTTTATCTTCAATGGATATTACCTGAGAATAGGCAATATATACCACTCCCATTAATAACCACAATAGTATTATATTTTTTTTCATTATAAATTTTTTGTATTTATTAAAATAAATCCCTTCCGCATCTTCCGAAAAAACAGAGAAGCAGACGAGTTGAATTGAAATTAAAAAATTTTATTTAACTTATTTTA
>JAIOIM010000725.1 GCA_019912505.1 Ignavibacteriaceae bacterium | reverse complement strand
CTTATAATGAGAAGAAAAATAGTATCAATGCCCGGCGATGGAATAGGTAAAACCGTACTCCCCGAAGCAATTAGAGTGCTCGACTCAGCCGGATTTGAAGCAGAATATATAGATGCCGACATCGGCTGGGATTTTTGGTGCAGCGAAGGAAACGCTCTGCCTGAAAGAACTATTAATTTATTAAAAGAACATAAAATAGGTTTATTCGGCGCGATAACAAGCAAACCTAAAGACGATGCTGTTCGCGAGCTGGCTCCTGAACTTCAAGATAAAGGATACGTCTACTTTTCGCCGATAGTTGGGTTACGCCAACATTTCAACCTCGATATCTGCATAAGACCATGTCAGTCATTTACTGGCAATCCGCTAAATTTTATCCGTAAAAGCGGAAGCGGCGGTGTTGAAGAACCGTTAGTAAACACAGTTATTTTTAGACAAAACACTGAAGGAATGTACGGCGGAATTGAATGGACAAACCCGCCTAAGATTGTTAGGGATGCTTTAGAAACGCACCCGAAAATGAAAGCATTCGCAAATACTCCAAGCGAAGAACTCGCTATTTCAACGCGTATTGTAACAAAAAAAGCTACTGAAAGAATATTTAAAGCCGCTTTTGAATTTGCAAAAAAATACGGTTACAAAAACGTAACTGTTTGCGAAAAACCAAATGTACTCCGAGAAACTTCTGGTATGTATTTGAAGATTGCACGCCAGATTGCAAAAGAGTACCCAGGCATCCAATTATGGGATACTAACATCGACGCACAGATGATGTGGCTTACAAAGAATCCAGAAGATTACGGCGTAGTGGTTGCCGAAAATATGTTTGGCGATATTATTAGTGATGGTTTCGCAGGGTTAGTCGGCGGACTCGGTTTTGCTTGCAGTGCTAACATTGGTCAAGAAGTTGCCGTATTTGAACCAACGCACGGCTCGGCTCCAAAATACCAGACATTAAATCCCTCAATCGTAAATCCGATTGCGATGATCTTAAGTGCTTGTATGATGCTTGATCATATCGGTGAAAACGAAAAAGCAGAAAAGATAAGAGCCGCAATTGCCACCGTTGTTGAAGAAGGTAAAGTGCGCACGTATGATATGATGAAACTGCGGGGCGGTCCCGATGTGTTTTCAAAGGGAGCCTGTACAACAAAAGAAATGGGTGATGCTATAATCGCCAAATTAAAGAAATGAAAAAAATGAGGGTCAAATATCAACCGGTGTTTGACCTTTTTCTTTAATTATAAATGAGTCTGGTCTAAAAAGGTCAGCAATTCAATTTGAGATAGAAATATAAACCGTTGAAACGGTTTCGTATATATTAGGTTGTTGTTAACCCACGACTTAAGTCGTGGGTTAATGAGAAAAGAGAGAGAATCTAAAACGGTTTCAACCGTTTACAACCTTTTTAGACCAGACTCATAAATTAATTCTAAAAATAACACTTCAAACAAAATCGGGAAAGTTTTAATGAGAAATAAAGTTTTAGA
>JAIOIM010000724.1 GCA_019912505.1 Ignavibacteriaceae bacterium | reverse complement strand
TTGCGGAGCCGAGAGCGCTTATAGGTTTTGCCGGACCTAGAGTAATTAAGCAAACAATTGGGAAAGACCTGCCGGAAGGTTTTCAGCGCAGCGAGTTTTTGTTAGAACACGGTTTTGTTGATATTGTAAGCCACCGAAAAGAATTGCGCGATACAATATATAATATTTTAAATTTGATGAGCTGAGGTAAACATCCAAACGATAACCGATGTTTCATCAATTCATTCGTTGGTAAAAAAGTTAAAGAGGGAAGGGAAGTCTATCGGGTTTGTGCCGACGATGGGTTACCTGCACATCGGTCATTTGTCTTTAATAAGGGAATCAAAAAAAAAGGCTGATATTACAATCGCATCAATATTTGTAAATCCAACACAGTTTGCCCCGAATGAAGATTTCAACCGCTACCCTAAGGATCTCGAAAGAGATAAAAATCTGCTTGAAGCGGAAGGCACAGATTATTTATTTAATCCCGATGCCGCAGAAATTTATCCCGATGATTATCAAACTTATATCAGCCTCAATAAAATTACCCAGCCGCTTGAGGGAATTGTACGACCGGGGCATTACAAGGGCGTATCTACAATCGTTTCAATTTTGTTAAACTGTGTGCAGCCCGACTTTGCTTTTTTCGGTCAGAAGGATGCACAGCAAGCTGCAGTAATAAAGCAAATGGTAAAAGACCTGAAGTACGGCGTTGAGGTTGTTGTGTGCCCGATAAGCAGAGAAGCCGATGGACTTGCAATGAGTTCACGCAATATTTTTTTAAGTGAGGAAGATAGGCAGAAAGCTTTAACATTGCATAAATCATTAAGTGCCGGAGCTGCTGCTATAAAGGCAGGAGAACGAAGCAGTGAAAAGTTAATTGATTTAATGAGCAGTTATTTTTTAAAAGAAAAAACTGTTTTTGATTATTTAACCATTGTTGATGCAAATACGTTTGAGGGTGTTGCGGTATTAACTTCACCGGGAGAATATTACATACTTACAGCGGCAAAAATCGGCAACACAAGATTGATTGATAATGAGTTGATAAAAATCTGACTCACTCCTCCTGCTTAACCCTATTTTTTATTTATTCCTTAGCCTCAAAAAAAGTGAGGCAGCTAAATTTATAACCGCCGCAGAATATTTTATCCTCTTTCTATTTTTGCCCAGGTATCCCTTAGAGGTACTGTTCTATTAAACACCAAATTATTTTCTGTTGAGTCTTTTGAATCCACGCAGAAATAACCTAACCGCTCAAACTGGAACTTATTACCACATTTAGCTGATTTTATAAACGGTTCAATTTTACAATTGTTCAGAACAGTCAGTGACTCGGAATTTATAAAAGATTTAAAATCCTTCTCTTTATCTCCCGAAGGATCTTCAACGGTAAATAATCTATCGTACAATCTTACTTCCGTATCAATAGCATGCTGTGCAGACACCCAGTGAATTGTTCCTTTTACTTTTCTTCCGCTTTGTGCAGAACCGCTTTTTGTTTCGGGGTCATAAGTACAATGAACTTCCTTTATACTTCCGTCATCATTCTTTATTACATCTACGCACTTTATTATATAAGCGTAGCGCAATCTTACCTCGTTGCCGGGTGATAACCTGAAATATTTTTTCGGAGGGTTTTCTCTAAAATCATCATGTTCAATATAAAGCTCTTTGCTGAAGGGTACTTTTCGCGAACCCATCGTTTCATCTTCAGGGTTGTTTACGGCGTCTAATTCTTCAACTAAATTTTCCGGATAATTATCGATGACGAGTTTTAGCGGATTTAATACTGCCATTACTCTTTGAGCACGTTTATTCAAATCTTCTTTAATACTAAATTCGAGCAGCGCTACGTCAATCATTCCATCGCGCTTTGCAACACCAATGCGTTCAGAAAAATTTCTTAACGATTCGGGTGTGTAGCCCCGTCGTCTTAATCCGCAAATAGTTGGCATACGCGGATCATCCCAACCGTTTACTATTTTTTCATTTACAAGTTGAAGAAGTTTTCGTTTGCTCATTATAGTGTAGCTTAAATTTAAACGCGCAAATTCAATTTGCCGAGGATGATGAATGCCAAGCTGTTCAACAAACCAGTTGTAGAGCGGGCGGTGGTTTTCAAACTCAAGTGTGCAGATTGAATGCGTAATACCTTCTAATGAGTCTGACTGCCCGTGAGCATAATCGTACATCGGGTAGATGCACCATTTTTCCCCGGTACGGTGATGATGAGCATGACGGATACGGTACATAATTGGGTCGCGCATGTTCATGTTCGGTGATGCCATATCTATCTTCGCCCTTAAGACTAACTCGCCGTCTTTAAACTCCCCGTTCTTCATTCGAACAAATAAATCTAAGTTTTCTTCAGCGCTTCTATTACGGTAAGGACTCAAAGTGCCAGCTTCTGTTGGTGTGCCGCGAGTGTTTTTTATTTCATCCGAAGGCTGCGAATCGATGTAAGCCATTCCTTTTTTTATAAGTTGAACTGCGTAGTTATAAAGATTGTCAAAGTAATCGGATGCGTAAAATAATCTTGTTTCCCAATCAAAACCGAGCCAGCGTACGTCTTCCATAATCGAATCAACATATTCAACATCTTCGGTTGCAGGGTTAGTGTCGTCAAAACGAAGGTTGCACAATCCTTTGTACTCTCTTGCCAAACCGAAATTGAGACAGATAGACTTTGCGTGCCCGATATGTAAATAACCATTCGGTTCGGGCGGAAAGCGTGTATGCACTTTTGCGTATCTTCCTTTTGCAAGATCGTCATCAATAATTTCTTTTATAAAATTTGACGGAAGATTGTTCTCATTTACATTTTCTGTATTCATATTTTCGTTATTCATAATTATAAATCCGGTGGATTAAATTTTTATTTTTTCAATTGCTGTGTTTATTCTTTTCACAACTTCATCTTTACCGAGCACCACTAACAGATCGTAAACTCCGGGACCGACACCCATGCCTGATGCTGCAAGTCTAACGGGATGTATTAACTTTCCGGCGCCAACGCCAGCTTCCTCCGCCGTTTTATGCAGAGCATGTTCAAAATCATCTTTAGATGCGTTCGCTTGAAATTCTGAAATATTATCGGCAAGTTTTTTCAGCAGCGCAGGCGAATCATCTTTCCATCTCTTTTTAATTATATCGGTATCGTACTCTTCGGGCGCTTCAAAAAAGTAAGGACTTTTTTCTGCGTACTCTTTTACAAACGAAACTCTCTCCCGCATCGCGTCAATAACCTGGATTAGATAATTATCGGTATAAACATTTTTGCCGAATTTTGTTTTGGAGAGTTCTTCTTTTAGCATTAACAAAACTTCAGAAACTGGTTTTTGCCGAAGGTGTTCAAAGTTAAGCCAATTAAGTTTTTCAACATTAAATACGGCTCCCGATTTATTAACACGCTCCAAACTGAAATGTTCTTCCAATTCGTTTAAGTAATAAAATTCACGGTCATCCCCCGCATTCCACCCGAGGAGCGCAACAAAATTAATTAATGATTCTTTCAAATAACCTTTGCCGCGGTAATCTTCAACAGCAACATCACCCTGGCGTTTGCTCAGTTTTGATTTATCAGGATTAAGCAGTAAGGGAAGATGTGCAAATACTGGGCGTTCCCAACCAAAAAAATCATATAGTAAAACGTGTTTTGGTGTTGACGGCAGCCATTCTTCGCCTCTAATTACATGAGTAATTTTCATCAAGTGATCATCAACTACGTTCGCAAGGTGGTATGTTGGATAGCCATCGCTTTTTATCAATATCTGGTCATCCACAGTGTCGCTTGAAAATTCTATATGCTGGCGAACCACATCATCAAACTTAATTGTCTTTTTTTCGGGCACATTCAACCGCACTACAAACGGTGTGTCAGTTTCAAGTTTATTGTCAATCTCTTCCTGTGTCAGATTCAGACAATGTTTGTCATATTTAGCCTGATGTTTTTCTTTCTGCTGAGCTTCACGGAGTTGTGTAAGCCTTTCGGCAGTGCAGAAACACCTGTAGGCGTTTTTCTGCGTTAATAAAACATTTGCATATTCTTTATAAATATTTAATCTCTGCGACTGATAATACGGACTGTATTCGCCGCTATTATCGGGACCTTCATCGTAATTTAATCCTATCCATTTTAATGTGGTTATTAAATTTTCAACTGCGCCTTCTACATAGCGGTTTCTATCGGTATCTTCAATTCTAAGAATAAACGTGCCGTTATTTTTTTTTGCAAACAGATAATTATAAAGCGCAGTGCGTAACCCGCCCACGTGGAGGTAACCGGTTGGACTGGGTGCAAAACGTACTCTGGGAGTTGGATGTATCATAAAAAATTGTTTTTAATTAATTGCGAAATTAAGAAACCAAACTTAATAAAAATTGAACAAAAATTGGAGTGTAAAGAAAGGAGCAAGCGCCGGTTAAGCCCCGGCGTTTACTTTATTATCGGTATAAAATTTTACTTTTTCTATAAATTCCTGGCTGTCAATTGGCTTTGGAATATAATCTGTTGCCCCGGCTTGAAGACATTTCTCTCTGTCGCCCTTCATTGCAAATGCTGTTAAAGCGATGATAGGGGTTTCTTTATATTCCGGGAGAAGTCTAATTTTTTCAGTAGATTCAAACCCGTTCATTACAGGCATCTGCATATCCATAAGTATTAAATCATACTTTTGAATTTTAGCTTGTTCTAATGCCTCTAACCCGTTTTCAACAACAACAATCGATTCAAAATTATTTTTCTTGAGAAGTCTTGTTACTATTATCTGACTGTGTTTATAGTCTTCAACAAGCAAAATTTTTATAGTGCCTTTTTCTTCTTTAATTTCTTCAGGTGTTGAAGGTTCATCGTACCGGTTAATCATTTGAGTAATTGTATCAGCCAAATCTTCTATATTGGAACTGCTTTTGTGAAGCAGATCGGCAAACAGACCGTCAATCTTTTTAATTTCTTCGGCGTAGTTTTCTTTACCGGTGTATATGATGATCGGGAGTTTTGCAAATTTTGGCTGGCTCTTTATTTTTTTTATAAGTTCAAAACCATTTACTTCCGGCATATCGAGGTCTATAATTGCAAGATCAAGATTCATTGTTTCAATTACTTCTGCAACTCTTGCTGAACGGGAGTCGGCAATTGCGTTATAACCAGCCTGAAGAACGGCTTCTTTTACCAAATTTAATGTAGGCACATCATCATCAACAATAAGTATGTTTGAATCTTTTTTTAGTCTGTAACTTGTTAAAACCTCAACAAGGTATTTATATTTTATCGGTTTTACAAAATATTCAACGGCACCCATCATAAATGCTTTTTGCTGTTCGGCTTCAACCGAGCAGACAATTACAGGTGTGTTTTTTGCATTTTTGTGTTCACGGATTCGTTTTAAAAGTTCAAAACCATTTGTATCTGGGAGAACAATATCCATCAACACTGCAAGAAAAACTTCCTTTTCAACCGCTTTCAAAGCCTGATCGGCAGAGTTAACAATTGTTGGTTCGTAACCCCATTTGTTTAAATAGTTGCTTAAAAGTTTAGAGGTTGCATAATCGTCCTCAACAACAAGAACCCTATTTTTTGTCCCGGAAACTTTGGGCAGCGCGCTTATTTGTGTTTCAATGGGTGAGATTGTTTCCACACCGATTGTGAAATTATAGGTTGTTCCTTTGCCAAGAGTGCTAAGAATATCCATTTCACCGTTCAACTGTTCGAGATATTTTTTCGATAAAACAAGTCCGAGGCCTGTAGCGTTCCCGAATTTTTTATCTCCCATTTCGGCAAGGCTAAAAGGTTTATAAATATCTTTTAATTTATTTGAAGGAATACCGGAACTGGAGTCAATAATTTTAAATCCAATTTTATCTTTAGCTGCACCGGAAACGGCGACAGAAATTTTACCATGCTCGGTTAATCTCATCGCAAAAGTTAAAATATTCATAAGCACATATTTTAATCGTTGTGCATCTGTTTTAAAAGAGTCCGGCACGCCTTTATCAATCGAAACTATAAACTCAAACTGGTTAGTCCCGGGTCGGTCTTTAAATAGATTAATAACTTCATCAACAAATGATTTGATATTAACATTTGTTATGACGGGTTTATTTAAACCTTTCTCAACTTTTGCAATATCAATCAAATCGTTTATAAGAGATAGTAAACTGTACGCGTTATCTTTTAATGTTGTTACATATTCTGCCTGAGAGGAAGTAAGATTATCTTCACTTAAAAGTGAAGCAAAACCCATAATACTATTTGTGGGTGTTCGCAATTCATGTGCAATATCTGTTATAATATCGTTAACTGCAGAAGAGGCAGGGACTGAATTGCCGGTAAAAATATTTAATAGTACAGCAGTTGTACCGCCTATTATTTCTATTTGTTCTTTATCTGTTTTTGAAAAAGGAGTTTTTTTTGCAATTTTCAAAAGCACTTTTTCGCTATCGTTAATTTTTACGTGAAGGCAGCCTTCGTAAATAACATATTCTGATGTTTGTAATTCGCAATCGGTTTGACTGTTAAATACAATTGAACCTGATGACGATTTTAAAGCTTTACAAGTTCCGCATGCGAAATGGGTATTTTTTATATAAGCTTTCCTCGCGTTTGAGGACCGTCCTAAAACAACTAACTTTTCATTCTCGATGATGTTGAATGCTACAACTGCCTGGAATTCAAATTCTTCGACTAAAAATTCACAAAACTGATCTGGAAAATCAGTTTCTGCATTTTGAGCCATCTTGAGAAGTTTGTTGTATTTTGTCAGAAAATCTATTTTTACAATCTGCATCTAGTTCCTAAAATGGTAAACTCTAACCTTATTGTGCTTCTATTCTCTGTACAAATATAAC
>JAIOIM010000723.1 GCA_019912505.1 Ignavibacteriaceae bacterium | reverse complement strand
ATATAAGTATTTGCAATCTCTTCACCAGGGTATGGAGCCCATATTATCATTGGGTGATTATCATACTTACTCTTAAATACCGATTTATTCCAATTAGTAGTTTCTAAAGTATATTCTCTATCCTGTGAAATTAGATAACCCTCGCCGGTTATAAAACCATTGTGTTTAAATCTTAAAGCTGCGCCATTATTTATAATAGCTGCATTCCCTGTTATATTTAATTCGCCGGCAATAAGATTTGTACTTTCAAAAACAATGCTGTCGGGTAGTGTTTGTTTGCCCCAGACTATTGTACATAAAGGGTCGCCTACAACTACATTCTCCGTGGTTAAATTAGGCATTCCTAAATAAGCAGCTTCGATAAATGAATAACCTAACTGATAAGCAGGAATCATAATATAATCTTTAACCATATTTTCAGGTTTTGGTTCATACGCATGACCCACTCCTACTGTTCCACCCATTAAAAAGAATTCAGGAATTTGACCCTGTCCATCCCGGCGGGGGATAGGATTCGATGACCCGATAGTTGTGGCGTTAAAACTCTCTGCTGTATTAAAAACCGCCCCTGGTGCATATTCAAATTCTAATTGAGATTGAATATAATCAGGTTCAAAATATCTTGGGGCAGAATAACCACCGAGTGTTGTGTGCGTTCCGTTTGAACTATAACTCATTATCGGTTTATAATAATTAACTAAAATAGTATCTGTTAAATAATCAAACTTGTAATTATGAAAACCCAGATTAGAAAGGGAATTTTCCGTGGCTGAAGCCTGAGCTATCATCACAGAACCCCCTCCGTCCGGTGTTGGATCCGCATCAATTAACCAATCATAACCATCAGCGTGTAAAGCGTCAATTGAGCGATCTATCATTCCAGTGATATCTTCATAACTAAAGCCATCAAGATGGCTAACAAGGTAGGAAATCGTAATAGAATTTCTGTTCAAAAAATTTATTGTACTTTGGTCTGTAATTTGCGCTGAGTAACTATTGGGTAAAAAGTGGTGTGCCATATTATACGATGGATCTGCATTGAAATATGGGTTCGGTAATGTATACGCAAATTGAAACTGAGAAAAGGTTGTGGGATAATAAAAATCGAGAATTGCGTCTTCATCATTAAATGTCTCGCCTATGATATTAAGCAATCCATCGATAGGTACATTGTTTCTGCATCCATCACCCGATTCTTTTCTTGCCTCTATTCTGTACGGTACACCCTTGCATAAAACAATAAAACGAATTATATCTTTGAGTTGTGTTCCATTCACATAAGTATTTAACAAATGACTTCGAATGGGTTTTACAATTTTCTCATTAAAGTAAATCCAAGAATGAATTGTTGGTGACCATGTATATTGGTTGTTTGTATCCTTAATTATTTCACCACTTTGCGTTAGTTTTATGTAATGTTCGGTTTGAGATACAGAATCATAGATAGTTGCGTTAACTAGATTATCTAATCCCAATATATTTGATGCGGGAATATTGCGGGCATTTTGGTAGTAGTTCATAACCGAATCTGACACCCTACCTAAAGTATCTGTTGGACCGGATGGTTGTTTATAAACTAACAGAACATTCTCTGGTCCCGGAATATCAGCAAACGTTTGTGCTTCTGCTATACTAAAACAGAGAAGAAAAAAGAAACAGAAAACAATGAAATGTTTCATATAAGTACTCCTTTATTTTATTAGTGTTATTTTATTAACGGAATAAAAGCCGCTGTTTGTTGTCATCCTAACGAAATAAATCCCGGAAGGGAGTAATGATGATTGAAATAATTCTTTATGCAGCCCTTGTGATTTTTCCTCATTCACTATTTCAATAATCTTTTCACCTGTTATATTATAAAGAGAAATATTTATAAAACTTGTATGAGGAACTTGATAAAGAATTACAGTGCTGGAATTAAATGGATTTGGATAGCTGGGATAAAGTTGAAAAGTTACCATCGAATTTCCTATAACTTCTAAGATATCTGAAAACTTGTGTTGCTCATTATGATCAACTTGCCTCAATCTATAATATTGCGCTCCTGTAATAATATTATTATCAGTAAAGGAATAATTATTTATCTTAGTTGATGTTCCTTTCCCTTCTATAAAGCCTATACTAAACCAATTCTCTTTATCAAAAGATTTTTCAATTTGAAATCCCCTATTATTTAATTCAGATGCTGTTTGCCAACTTAAAGTAATTTTTTCATTTTCTATTTTACCTTTAAATGAAATTAATTCTACTGGAACGTAAGAAGTATCTTCGTATCTCAATACTAAACCATAACCGCTAACTGCAAATCCAATATATTCTATTGGTGCATGAAACTGGCCAAAAATAGCAGGTAAATTTCCACTTATTTCTGTCCAATTAATTCCATTATTTATAGTTTCCCAAACTTGACCTGTGGACCACCCGTTTGAAATCCAATGATACTTATTTGGAAAAGTATGAATAGAATATGCTGTTTCAATTCTTGTTTCTCTTTGCCAAGAAACTCCACCATTTGTTGTTTTGTAGAGATCATGACCTCCTAGGTCTACAGTTACAAATCCTGTATCAATTGATGTGAAATATATATCTCTTGAAAAGTAGAGTTGCACATCCGCCCTCTGTATCCAATTTCCACCGCCATTAGTAGTTTGCCAAATATATCTACTCGTAGCCCAGCCATTAAGAGAATCAACAAAAAATATACTTGTAAAACCATCAGTTGCTTGTATTTGAGTAAACCAGTTTTCACCACCGTCGGTTGTTTTATAAATATTTCCTCCTCCAACTGCCCATCCTAAAGTTTTATTTACAAAAAATATTTTTACAGCGCCTGCAGAACCAGTTGTAGTATACCAGGTTATTCCTCCGTTTGTTGTTTTATAAATTTTATTACCGCCAATAAAACCGGTAAGGCTGTCTAAGAAAAGTAAATCGTGTCCTATGGGCGCTCCGTCAACTTTCTCATAGCTAATTCCACCGTCTTCTGTTTTATACAACCCGCTTCCCAAATTACCGCTTATTATAAATCCTTTGTTTTCATTTATAAAAAAAACATCGCTCCAATCTTCATTTAGTATTAATTTCTTCCAGTTTTCTAATCCATTTGTCCGCTTATAAATTTTTACATTCTGCCCAACAGTGTAGCCCGTCCCATCCTGCAGCAACTGAATACCCCATTCACCGCCGCCGTCTATGCCAAACCAGTTTGCGCCATTATTTGTAGTTTTAGATATTTGAGTTGATTCGCCTCCTACTGCATAACCGGTTGAGGTATCTGTAAATTGTATTGCATTTGCATCAAAAGGAAGTTCGTTATTTAATATCCAGGTAGTACCGCCATCGCTGGTATAAGCCACTTGATACCATGCACCGGCGGCTACTATATGCAATGAATCTATAATATCTAAACAATAAAGTGCATTGGTTGTGCCGGTTTGTATCGTTGTCCAATTCTCTCCGCCATCGGTCGTTTTTAATATTGAACCGTTCCCTAATGTAATAACGCCCAATTTTTCATCAAGAAAATCTATTGCCCAGTAAGAAATATTAGGATAGCCAATATCAACAGATTGCCAGTTTACACCTGCATCGGTTGTTTTTAGCAGTGTTCCTCTCAAACCGCACACCCATCCAAGAGTATCATTAAGCATT
>JAIOIM010000722.1 GCA_019912505.1 Ignavibacteriaceae bacterium | reverse complement strand
ATTGTAACTCGATGCAGCTCCCCGATTAAACCCATAGACGAGTAACCGTAATCGAAACGATAATCCGATATATTTGCGCCGATGCCCGCGTTAAATCCCGCTATACCGGCTGTGGTTCCTACCTTAAGTTCGGAGCGTCTTTCGTTATTGTAACCGAGTCTCAAATTTAATACTCTGCTAAGCTGAAATTCAGCACCAAGCGAAAATGCTTTAAAACGTCCGCCGAAACCATCATCGCCCTCATTAAGTTTATGAAAATCGAGCGAAAGTTTTAACGGAAGATGCGAAAGTTTTTTTGAAACGCCGAGCACCATATCAAGAGGAAGATTTTCCTTTGTGCTGTAATATGAAGACAACTGACTTCCGGCATTTAATATAGAAAAGCCTACATTCATTTCTGCCGAGGGAATTACATAATGAAGCCCAATATCAGCCGCTATGGCAGTGGAGTTTCGGTCGGCTATACCGGAATATATAAACTTTAAATTGGCTCCGTAATAAAAATTTTCATCCAAACTGTTAGCGTAACCGATTAGAAAAGCAGCTTCGTTTGCATTAAACTCGCCCGTTTTATTTCCGAATTCATCGGCTTCGGTAAAACTTCCGTAATTAATATATTTTACGGCAGCGCCAAAACGCCCGATGTTGTTTATCTCGGTAGAAAACGCCAGACTCGCTAAATTAATATCCAACAGATGTTTTACGAATGAAAAAGATGCCGGACTGCCTTGTAGCAGTTCCATACCCGCCGGGTTGTAAAACATTACTTCAGCATCATCATTATTCGAAACAAAAGTTCCGCCAAGCGCTGCTGCCCTTGCGCCCATATCTAATCTTAAAAAATCGTAAGTATTCTGTGCAAACATCAACGCTGTGGATGAGAACAGGATTAAAACCAAAAATAATTTTAATCGCACCATATAACTCCTTAAATTTCCGGTGCTTATTTAAGCATATTCTCAAATAAAGGCAAGACAATAAAGTTGATTCTATCTAAATTAGCAGTAAGTGAATGACTTTTTTCTCGATATATTATAATTTACTTTTGCTTTCGGTTAAATGAAACTATTTTAAACTTGTATAATCTAAAACGAAAACAACTTTAAAGATTATTGCTTACACTTATGACATCAAATTATTTATAACAAATAAACCCTGGTTTGAAAAATGAATATGATTAAAACTGTATTTTTAATGACGTTTTTAATGGTGCTGTTCCTGATTGTTGGTTACCTGCTCGGAGGTTCAACCGGTATGACGATAGCGCTTATCTTTTCACTTGTGATGAATTTTGGTTCTTATTGGTTTTCAGATAAGATTGTTCTCAAAATGTATAGGGCGCGTGAAATTAACCGCGATGAAGCTCCCCGCTTTTATGATATGATTCAGCGATTAGCACAGCAGGCTAACCTGCCGATGCCGCGTGTTTACGTAATTGATGACCCGACGCCTAACGCTTTTGCAACCGGCAGAAATCCCGAACACGCCGCAGTAGCTGCTACTACCGGTATTTTAAAAATACTAAGTGAAGACGAACTCGCCGGAGTAATGGCGCATGAATTAGCTCACGTAAAACATCGCGATATTTTGATAGGAACAATTGCAGCTACTGTAGTTGGCACTATTACATATGTTGCACAAATGGCAGGCTGGGCTATGATGTTTGGTCGCGGCGGCGGTGATAAAGATGATAATGGAATTTCTTCCCTCGTTTTATTAATTCTTGCCCCTATTGCCGCAACATTACTTCAACTTGCTATATCGCGGTCGCGTGAGTTTTCTGCCGATGAAGAAGGTGCCGCTATTTCCGGCACTCCGTTATCGCTCGCATCGGCGTTAAAAAAATTACAGAATGCAAATCAAATAAAACCGGTAAACAGTGCGGGTCCGGCAACCGCTCATATGTTTATTGTAAACCCTTTGCGGGGCGGCGGAATTTCTAAATTGTTTTCAACACACCCGCCCATGGAAGAGCGAGTAAAAAGATTGGAAGAAATTGCCAAAGGAAGAAGGTAATGCTTTTCCGGCTTTTGTCTAACGATTTTTTTTTATTAGTTTTAATCAGCAAGATCTTAGATTCATATTACAAGCGGATAAATGAATAGAAATAAATATATAACTTTTTTATTGGTAATTGTTTTTTTGTTCGGTTCAACTGCTTTTTCCCAAAGTAAAACCAATATTGAAGTCTATTATTCTCTTGTTGATTCGGCTGCCGGACTAATTGCAAAACGATTACCAGCAGAACAAAATAAAATTGTTGTTATTTCAAATAAGAACGATTATTCGATTTTTACAAACAGGATAAAATCTACATTCAATAAACTTGGGGTCGCTCCCGATTCGGGAGTTAATACTGAGCTTACGATTTCATTCGATAGAACAACCGTTCAATACTCGGATATGCACCGGGAATCATTTTTCGGCAGTATGTGGGTAAAAAGGAAAGTGGAATTTGGCGGAAATTTCAGCTTCAACAATAAAATTGCACCGGGAGAATTTTTATTTTCGGCAATCGATAGTGTAAAGGTTGATGATATTAAAAAAATTGAAAACCCTGTTTACCCATTTACAGTTTCAGAGGTGCCGCCCGAACCTTTTTTTAGTAGTTTGCTGGAACCGGCAGCGGCAATTGGTACCGCCGCAGTGGCTATATATCTTTTCTTTTCTGTACGCAGCAAGTAGGGATTATTTACCTTTGACCCCTATACAAATTTGTTTATAATTGTAACCATTAAAATTAGAAAAAGTTAACTCGACAATGAGAAACCTCTTAATACTGACAGTTTTTGCACTATATTTTTGGGGATGTGCATCCTCTATAGATACAGTAAATTTAGGCGCGGAAGATAGATTAAAATATGCTCTCAATCTTTATGAAGATGAAGATTATCAGGAAGCATTAAACGAATTACAGTCAATAATACTCCAATTCCCCGGTAACACGGTTGTTGATAATGCCCAATATTATCTCGGGATGACCCGTTATAAACGCGGCGAATATATTTTGGGCGCATACGAATTTTCCAAACTGATAAAAAATTATCCCGCCAGCGAATCGATTTCTGACGCACAATATATGCTTGCTGATTGTTATTATAGATTATCGCCAAATTTTCAACTCGATCAACAGTACACACAAAAAGGTATTGAAGAATTTCAGGCTTTCATCGACTTCTTCCCCGCAGATGAAAAAGTTGCCGAAGCCGAACAAAAAATTACAGAACTTAACGGAAAGCTGGCGCATAAAGAATACAACACAGCTGTAATTTACGAAAAGCTTGAATACTACACAGCCGCATTGAAGTATTATGAAAATGTTCTTGATATATTCCACGACAGCGAATATGCCCCGTTGGCAAGTTATAACAAAATTAAGTTATTAATTTATCGCGACAGAAACGCAGAAGCGCTTGAAGAAGCAGATCGTTTTTTACAAAAATTTCCCGATAGCGGTCGTTACAGCGATGTTGAAAGTTTACAATCAAAATTAAAAACTGAACTGTCGGCTTCTAAATGAGTGCAGAAGGAAAACCGGTATCTAAATCTGTTATTACGATGACAGAATTAGTCTTACCGCAGCATACCAACCAGTTAGGTAAATTACTCGGCGGGCAGTTGATGCACTGGATAGATATTTGCGCGGCTCTGGCTGCTGCAAAGCATAATAAGAGAGTTTGTGTAACGGCATCTGTTGATAGAATAGATTTTCTTCATCCTATTAATCTTGGCAATGCGGTTACATTGCTTGCATCGGTTAACAGAGTTTTTAATTCATCGTTAGAGGTGGGTGTAAAGGTTTTTGCCGAATCGTTTAAAGAAGATACATGTTATCATACAAACTCAGCTTATTTAACTTTTGTAGCAGTTACCTTGGATGGCAAACCGGTAAAAGCCATAAAATTAATACCAACTACAGAAGACGAAAAAAGAAGATATGACGAAGCCCTGCAGCGTAGGGACAACAGGCTTAAAAACAGAAGCAAATAAAATTCAATTATTTCTAATTGCGGTTTTGTTTACTTCTCAAATATATTCGCAAATTCCTATAAACGGATTTTGCAAGTACAGTGAATTTTCTTGCCAACCTGGAATGACAAAACTACTTGCCTTAAATTATAATAATGACTCGTATACTGATTTATTTTTATATAACCCAACCGAAAAAAAAGCTTCTATTTTTAACGGCGCAAGCGGTGTAATACTTGGCAGCGAGAAAAAAATAAATCTCTCTATCGAGCTTTCCAAAATTAAACCTATGTTCGACCGGCACAGCCGTGTTACCGGTTACGGTTTTACATCGCGAAAAAATAAAAAAGCGGGCGTTATTAATTTTAGAAACTCAGGGTATCCATATATCCAAAAAGAAATAAAATTCGATGCCTACCCGGAAAACATAACAGCCGCTTCTATTGAAAGAACCGGAGGAGTTGAACTTGTAGTAAGCGGTAGTGCTTTCCCAGGTATTGCAATGCTTTCACCACGTGGAAATTTTCGGTTTGAGGTTTCTTATATTGACAAAAACAGCGTTTACCCGCACGCTGTTTTTTCCGATTTGAGTAATGACGGAAATTACGATATAGCGGCTTATAATCTGCTTAGGAATACTATAGAATTTTTTTACAACTTAGGAGAAAAACGATTTAATAATGCTCGAACAATCAAACTTGATGAAAAAATAAACTCGCTTTACGCATTCGACCTGAACTTAGACAGCTATGAAGATTTGATATTCGTTCAGAAAAATAGAATTAACTTTTTATATGGTGATTCCGTATCGTCTTTTCAAAACAGTGGAAATATAAAAACAACATTTCATCCTGATAAGGTTATTCAGGGTGATTTTAATCGTGACGGATTAATTGATATTGCATATTTAAACAGCGAAAATGGAATCTTATCCATAATATTTGCCGCAGGTGATTATAGTTTCCACGATGAAATGGTTTATATTGCCGAAAAAGGTTTATCTGATATTATCCCTTTTTATTCAAAATTTTTGAGCGGCATTGCAGCAGTTAATTTAAACGGCTCGTTAAAAATAATTTCAAACCTTAACGGTTTTTCAGACGGGGTTGATATGGTGTTTTCTCCGCGCCCCTCGGCTCTAAATTATTTTGATCACAATAATAATGGAATATATGATATTGTATACATTGATGAGTTTAACAGATCGCTAAATTTTATTACCCGTAATAATGCCGGCATTCCGCAAAAGTTTTATTCATATAATTTGCATTCAAATTACAAATCGATAGCAGTTGACGATAACACTGACGGATTAAAAATAATTTATTGTTACACCTCCAATGAAAAATTAATTGAAGTAATAAAAGTTAATTTTAATTCAAATAAATTCAGCGGTAATGTAATTTACGCTCCCGGCAATATTGAAGATTTAAAGCTGCAAAAGGAACCCGACCAAACGGAGGCTGTTCTTTATCTTTCGTATAAACAAAAAAAATCTGCCGGCACAGCCTACTATCGGCATAAAGATTTTCGGTATATTGCCAGTAACTATAACATTGCTGAAAAAAATTATAAAACCGGGAATTTATGCTTTACAACCAATCCGGCTCTTTATTATTGGCAATACGATGGAGGGAATTATTCACTCTCGAATTATTTTATCGGCAAAACCGAACAACAAAACAGAGTAATTTTCAAAATGCAATTAAATGAAATATTTTCTGTAAATTCCTTCACCGGAGATTTAACCGGAAATGAAACAAATATTACCGCCGCTTTTTTTTATAATGATGAAAAATCGTTTACACAGTTGGTCGGCACAACTTGGACACGAAAAATTGAAAGTAATAAAAATAGAAAAGCAATAAAGATTAATACTATCGAACAAATATATTTTGGCGAAACTCAAATAGGCGGTATAAAAAAGTTAAATATATATGATGCGGAAACAAAAAATCTTTTTCGCTTTGATTTTATAAAAGACGGAAAAAATTTTATTACAACCTCTCTCGGCGAAACACCAGGATTAAAAAGTTATTTTATAAAAAACATGAGCTCAAGAAATTATCATATAGTTTATACAAACGGCAGCAACAATGCTCTTACAGTAAAGCAGGTTAGTAAGTGAAAATTTTTACTCTCATTCTTTTATCGTTAACTTTTATTACCGTGCTTAGGGCGCAACAATATACCCGTGTCCAACTCGATTCAATGTATAGTGAGTTTATTAATATTAAAGAAGTTAAAACTGCAAACATTCCCGTTCGTGCTGACAGCGAACATGTAAAATGTGCTTTCGGCGTGGTAAATTTTGTCATTGTAAATATGTCGTTGTTCACTGCTCAGCAGCAATCCGTGTTAAAAACATTGCTTAGTAGACCTATTACAAGCGACAGCATAATTACTCCATCGGGCTTTTTTATTATTCATTATGATGCTGCCGGGTATCAAATGCTTAAATACAGCATTAGTGATTTAGCCAAAGCTGTTGACTCCGCTTTTTATTTCGAAACAAATTATTTAGGTTACCCTCCACCGCCGCAAGACGCTGATGGGTATTATCATATATACGCAACAAATCTTGGAGGCGGGCTTTATGGCTACACTCAATTTGAAGGAGAAATAACGCCGGGAAGCAGAAGATATCATTCTTATATGATGATAGATAACGATTATACCGGTTACTATTCCTCCGGCATTAACGGCGCACGTGTAACCGCAGCGCACGAAATGTTTCATGCAATTCAGGTTGGCAACTATCTGTATAGAGAAGAAGATTTGTTTTATTATGAAATGTCCTCTACTGCTATGGAGGAATTTGTGTTCGATACGGTGAACGATTATTACGCATATATGAAAGATTACTTCATCAACCCGAACCGTGCTTTTGCAAAGTATAGTGGTTATGATATTGCAATCTGGAATATTTTTCTTGCTGATAAATTCGGTTACGACATTCTAAAACGCCAATGGGATTTAATGAAAACCATGCGTGCTTTAAACGCAATTGCAAATTCGCTGTTTGAATATAATTCAACTTTTGGTGAGGAACTTAGAGATTTTGGAATAAACTGCTTTTACACAAACTACCGCGCGCTTTTGCCCGAAGCCGCTAATTATGCGTTTGAGGAAGCTGCTAAGTATCCTGTAATAAAAGCTATAACAACGCTGCCATTGCCTTCGCCAGATGTTAAGATGAACAGCTCACCTTCGGCGAATAATTATTTAAGATTTGTAAACGGTTTGGATACACTTTATACACTTGTCTCCAACTCCGATTATAAAAGCGGCATTGATAGCATTAACTCCTCATTCCCGTTTCAGTATCATCTTTATGATGAAGAGAGGACGGGGACGTATAAATTAACAAACAAATACTTTGCTGCATTCTCTGTTGCAAAACCTGCTTTCTGGAGTGCTTCTGAAATATACAACAACACGTTGATAAGTCAAGGAAATATCGATGCCGAAAATATTGATTATACATTTCCTTCTCCTTTTTTTTATAGTAAAAATTCTTTTATCTTTATCCCAATCATTCCCAATAATTCATCTGAAGTTGATTTGAATATTTATACATCAAGCATGGACTTGGTTTATCAATCGCATCAAACCATTTCTACACTTTATGGTCGGTTTGTTGTAAAATGGAATGGTAAAAATAACAGCGGCGACAAGCTGGCAACGGGAGTTTATCTCTATGTTACCAAAACAGCCGATGAAGTTAAAAAAGGAAAACTGGTAATATTTAATGAGTAGCTATTCGGTAGTTGCCGAAAACTTGAATAAATCATTCGGCAGGAGATTAATTTTTACAAATCTTAATTTCAATTTTTCCGATAACGGAATCTTCGGTATTACCGGTCCGAATGGTTCCGGTAAATCGACATTGATTAAAATAATTGCCGGCGTTAATACGGCAACACACGGTAAAATTATTCATCAACACGACGGGCAAAAAATTGTACCGGAAAAACTTCACAATTATATAGGGTTTGTTTCTCCCTACTTATTTCTTTACGATGAATTTACCGCCTGGGAAAATTTAAGTTACACGTCTGATATAAGAGAGATAAAACTAAATATTGAAAGAGTGGAATATCTGCTAAACGAATTTTTACTATACAACCGCCGCAACGACGACGTAAAAACTTATTCATCCGGAATGAAGCAGCGGCTTAAATTTATATTTGCATTGATGCACCAGCCCCAGCTTATTATTCTTGATGAACCCACGTCAAACCTTGACGATAGCGGGAAAGAGTCGGTTTATAAAATTATTGAAGAAGAGGGGAAGGAAAATATTGTACTTATTGCATCGAACGAAAAGCAGGATCTCGCTTTGTGCAACAGCACGCTTGCAATTGAAGATTATAAAAACCAAACTGAAAATAGAATTTGAAAGCATACGCATTATTTAGAAAAGACCTTCACTCCGAGCTGCGGACACGTTATGCGGTTAACTCCCTAGCAATGTTTATAATTGTTGCAATCAGTGTAATTCTATTTTCTATTGGGCAGGAAAAAATAAATGAAAATTTAACAGCCGGACTTTTCTGGGTTGTAATCTTTTTCTCGGCAATGTCGGGGTTGGCTCGTGCATTTGTTTCCGAAGAGGAGAGAGGAACAGCGTTAACACTTCAGCTTATTGCGGCTCCCTCAACTGTGTTTAGCGGAAAACTTATTTTTAACATCGTTCTTGTTTTTGCAATGAACACGATAATATCCCTTTTATATGCAGCATTGTTCGAGAGTTTTGTTATTAAAAACTTCCCCCTTTTTTTTACAACATTTGTACTGGGAAATATAGGATTAGCCGTATCTTCAACTATTATTGCGGCAATAATAGCAAAAGCCGGTTCAAAAGGTACATTGTACCCTGTCCTCTCATTCCCAATCTTACTGCCTTTAATTTTAACTTCGGTAAGTTTAACTTTGAGTTCAATTGATGGCACATCATTTGCAGAATCTATATTTGAAATAGCAATAGTTGCATGTTACGACGTAATAATGATTTCAGCAGCCTATATGTTGTTCGACTTTATTTGGAAAGATTAGCACTTTTTTACAAAAAAATAGAAAATTATTTTTATGATCTGGAAAATTGGTTTATTCCTTTTATTAAGTTTTGTTTCCATTGCGGGAATCACGTTTCCTATTGTTGAGAATCCCGTCAGTTGGTATCAGTTTCCGCTTATACCCGGGCTCGAAGAAAATGCAAAGATTATTTTCTTTCATGTTCCAACGGCTTGGCTTACGGTAATTGCGTTTTTAATGTCAACAATTTTCAGCATAAAATATCTAAGGAAAAGAAACCTTGACGATGACGCAAAGTCGTATGCAGCCGCTCAACTTGGTATAATCTTTTGTATTCTTGCAACTGTTACCGGTGCTGTGTGGGCAAAATTTGCATGGGGCAGTTTCTGGAGCTGGGATCCGCGTCAAACATCAATTTTTGCACTGTTACTTATATACGGCGCTTGGTTTGCGCTGCGTTCAGCAATTGAGCAGGAGGATAAACGGGCAGCGCTTTCGGCTGTTTATTCTATCATAGCATTTATTACGGTTCCGTTTTTCATTTTTGTTATGCCGAGGATTATGGCTGGCTTACACCCCGGCAGTGCCGATGATACAAACTCCGGTCCGGTTATAGATTTTAAAATGAACGGAAACATGCAGCTGATTTTCTTTTTGTCATTAATCGGTTTTACAATCCTTTATTTTTGGATGTGGAAAATCGGTTACCGCTCGCTTTTATTGAAAGAAAAAATTAACAAACAATATATTAGAGGATAACTTGGACGGACTTTTTAATTTTTTATCTGTTAATGCTATTTACGTAGTTATGATAATAGTATTAATAG
>JAIOIM010000721.1 GCA_019912505.1 Ignavibacteriaceae bacterium | reverse complement strand
CATACAGGATATTAATTCAGAATTTTGTTTTTGAAATAAAAAATAATTTAAGTTTTAATAATATTTTCTCTAAGTTACAAAAAAGAACTCACTAAAAAATGTAACAAACTATTAAATCATTAAAAGTTATTACCGGTATTTTTTCCAATACTCCAAAAATCGGAAATTGTTCTCCCAATTTTGGGAAAAGACCCTTGCTGCAAAACCTCATTTTAGGCAAAAATTTCTATTTCGCAAGCTTTTTGACTATTAAATTTCCTATATTCAGGCGGCATAATAATTGTTTTTGAAGGCACATTATGCAGAGGTGTGTCCAAACCGGCATATCGTATTAATTAACTATTTTATAAATAATATAAGGCTGCCATGAGTTTTAACAGCATCGTCATGGTCAAACAGGTTCCGGATACGGCAAACATTTTCGGGCAGGTTATGAAGGAAGACGGTACGGTAAACAGAGCAAAACTGCCTGCCATTTTTAATCACGAGGATCGGGTGGCTATCGAACTCGCCCTCCAAATAAAAGATAAATTCGGCGGAAAAGTTATTGCCATTACAATGGGTCCGCCCCGCGCTTCCGATATTTTAAGAGAGTGTCTTTTTATGGGTGCAGATGAAGCCTACCTTATAAGCGATAGAAAATTTGCCGGTGCAGATACACTCGCCACTTCTTATGTTCTTTCTGAAGCAATAAAAAAAATTGGCAGTTACGATTTTGTGTTTGCCGGTCGACAGGCAATTGACGGTGATACCGCACAGGTTGGTCCGCAGACAGCCGAAAAACTTCAGATACCACAGATAACTTACACCGAAGAAGTACTAAGCATAAAAAACGGCGCCGTAAGAATTAAAAGAAAAATTGACGGCGGTTTTGAAATTTTAGAAAGCACACTGCCTGTATTAGTAACAGTTATAAAAGATGCTGTTTCACCAAGACCATTTAAGGCAAGAAGAGTGATGGCGTTTAAAAATGCTAAAACACTACTTGAACTTGAAAAATTAACCGAGGGTAATTCTCTTCTTTATATCGACCAGTTAAAAGATGAATACATCAGCAAAGGTTTATACATTCACACCCTTACGATGGATGATCTTAAACTTGACGAAACAAGATGCGGAGTTCACGGGTCTCCAACCAAAGTACATAAAGTAGAGTCGGTTGTGCTTGCAGGCGGTAATCATGAAATGATTGAGCCTACAAAAGAAGGCATCAGCCGTTTAATCGACCATCTTCTTGAAGATCATATCTTAGGTTAAAATTATGGAGCAAATAAATAAAGATGTTTGGGTTTTTGTTGAGCAGCGTGATGGCAAACCCGCAGATGTAAGTTTCGAACTTCTTTCAAAAGGAAGAAAGCTTGCCGATAATTTAAAAGGAAGCTTAAAATCGGTAGTAATAGGCAGCAACGTAAATGCGCTTGCCGAAGAAACATTTAAATATGGTGCCGAAGAAGCAATAGTAGTTGATGACGAAGCACTCGGGCATTACAGAACTATGCCTTACAGCCGTATCATCAACCAACTTGTTGAAAATGAAAAACCGCGTGTTATGCTTTACGGTGCAACGGTAATCGGACGCGATCTTGCGCCGCGTGTCGCTTCGTATACTAAAAGCGGTTTAACCGCCGATTGTACAGAACTGCAAGTTTCGGATGTGAAATATTTAAGAAAAGACTTTAAAGATCTTCTACTTCAAATCCGCCCCGCTTTTGGCGGCAATATAATTGCCACAATTATTTCGCCCGATGTGCAGACGCAGATGGCAACGGTGCGCGAAGGCGTTATGCGTTTGGAACCGCTTGAAAAACCTGTAAAGGGTAAAATACGCAATGTTGAATATACTCCCGATCCGCTTGATGAACTTGTAAAATTAATTGAACAACATCGTAAAGAAAACAAAGTAAACCTAAAAGCAGCCCCGATTATTGTTGCCGGCGGTTATGGTTTGCAAACAAAAGAAAATTTTGTGCTGATATACGAATTAGCCGAACTGCTCGGCGGTGAAGTTGCAGGAACCCGCGCCGCAGTTGATGCCGGATTTATAAACCACGACAGGCAAGTCGGGCAAACCGGAGTTACGGTTCGTCCTAAATTATATATAGCTTGCGGAATTTCGGGCGCAATACAACATCGCGCAGGCATGCAGGAAGCCAATAAAATTATTGCTATCAACAGCGATGCTGATGCACCCATTTTTGGTGTAGCACATTACGGAATTGTGGGTGATGCTATCGAAATTATTCCGAGATTCATCAATGTATTTAAGCAAAGATTGAGATAATAATATGCCAAATTATTTTTCGGATAACCCGGATCTTCTTTACCAGTTTGAGAGACTAAATCTAAAAAGCATAGTTGAAATTATTGAAGACGAATATAAGCAGGCGGAGAAGTTTGACGATGCGCCTGTTAATTATGAAGATGCGATGGAAAACTACCGCAGAATCCTCGAAATAGTCGGCGATATTTCTGGAAATTATATTGCCCCGCGTGCTGCCGGTATTGATGAGCAGGGCGCTGTTTTTGAAAATGGAAATGTTACATATGCAAAAGGCACTCAGGAATCTCTCGAAATGCTATCGAAAGCGGAACTGATGGGAATGATAATTCCCCGCAGATTCGGCGGACTAAATTTTCCCTCTACAATTTATATGATGGCTGTTGAAATGATTTCGCGCGCAGAAGCATCGCTGATGAATATTTTCGGTCTTCAGGATATAGCAAAAACAATCGATAAATTTGGGACCCGAAGAACAGCGCGAATTTTATCTCCCCGATTTCAGCACTGGTAAACATACCGGGGCAATGGCACTAACTGAACCGGACGCAGGTTCTGATCTTCAAGCCGTAAAACTATCGGCTTACCAGGATGAAAACGGCAAATGGTTTTTACGCGGCGTAAAAAGATTTATAACAAACGGAAACGGCGATGTTCTTCTTGTTTTAGCCCGTACCGAAGCAGGAACAAAAGATGCACGCGGGTTAAGTATGCTTGCATGTAAAAAAGATGATACAATAATCGTCCGCCGTATAGAACACAAACTCGGCATTCATGGTTCGCCTACCTGCGAGCTACAATTTAACGATACTCCCGCTGAACTCGTAGGCTCTAGAAGGTTTGGACTTTTAAAATATGTGATGTATTTGATGAACCGTGCTCGTGTCGGTATCGGGGCGCAGTCGCTCGGTATTTCGCAGCAGGCTTATGAGGAAGCGTTAAAATATGCAAAAGCTCGCGAGCAGTTTGGTAAACCGATTTACAACTTTCCTGTTGTTGCAAATATGCTTATTGATATGCGTGTAACCTTGGAATCGAACAGAACATTATTTTACAATACATCTGTATGGCTCGATAAAAAAGAAGCCTATGAAGATTTGGTTGAAGTTTATAAAGCTAAAAAGCAGCCTTTCAACAATATAAACGAAAAGTTAAAAGAAGCACAGCGGATGACCAATCTTCTTACACCAATTACAAAATATATTTTGAGCGAAGCTTCAAACAAGATGACTTACGATGCAATTCAAATTCACGGCGGCACCGGCTACATGCGCGAGTTTGCCGTTGAGCGACTTGCACGGGACGCACGTATAACAAATATATATGAAGGAACTTCGCAGCTTCAGGTAGTTGCAGCTACAGGCAGTGTTGTTAACGATGTACTAACAGAATATTTCGACAACTGGGAGAAAAAAGAGTATAAGGGAAGCCTTAACAAACTAAAAGACTGTTTAATAGAAATTAGAGTTTTATTTATCGATGCACTAAAGTATGTTAAAGAGAAAAAAGATGCCGGGTTCCAAGAAGTAGCGGCGAAAGATCTTGTTGAACTTTACACTTATGTTTATACAGGTTATCTTCTTTTAGACGAAGCTAATGATAACCAAAAAAGAATTTTCACGGCAAAAAGATTTATTTTAGACTCGCTTGCCAAAGCACGTAAAAATGCCGAGTCAATTAAAAACGAATTATACTCCGATATTTTATATGCGGATACAATTCTAATCTAAATAGGAGCAGTTATGAAAAAAGGATTAATAGTCTACAGGTTTTTTGATGATCGCGAAGAGAAACATTATATATTGAGTTCATTCAATCATCAGCAGCTTGAAGAATTACTTGAAAAGTATAAAGA
>JAIOIM010000720.1 GCA_019912505.1 Ignavibacteriaceae bacterium | reverse complement strand
GTAATATCTTATACATTGGAACTCCATTATTAAATTACCTTATGAGAACCATTTTTCTTGCTTCAACAAATTGTCCTGCCGTTAACCGGTAAAAATATAAACCGCTCGCCAAAGTAAATTTCCCTGCATCAAAATCAACCTCATAAACACCCGGCGCTTGTTCTTCGTTAACAAGTGTTGCAATTTCATTGCCGAGAACATCATAAACTT
Source organism: Ignavibacteriaceae bacterium (assembly GCA_019912505.1). Classification (GTDB taxonomy): domain Bacteria; phylum Bacteroidota; class Ignavibacteria; order Ignavibacteriales; family Ignavibacteriaceae; genus CG2-30-36-16. Next base: position 2,123 of record JAIOIM010000720.1, on the reverse strand, counting down.
TGAGATTGACTATTGACCATTGACTATTGACCACATTCGGAATTGTATACTTTATTTTTGTAACCGGATTAAACGGATTAGGGTAATTTTGATAAAGTACAAATTCTTCCGGCGCAGTAATCTCAACTTCAATTTCATTCGAGTATTTATAGCTGCCGTCGAAATCAATTTGTTTTAATCGATATTTGTATTTCCCCGACAATAAATTTTCATCAATGAAAGAGTAATTACATAACTCCGTTGTTGTCCCCGCACCATCAACAAAACCCATAATTGACCATTGACAATTTACCTGAGAGGACTGACGTTCGACATGAAAACCTTTGTTGTTTGTTTCCGAGGCAGTAGACCAGCTTAGATTAATTTTGTTGTTAATAACATCTGCTGTAAAAGAAACAAATTCTACCGGAACAACCAGGGGGACATAAGCCGTGGCTTCATTACTCCAATTAGTATTGGATGGACCCGGTCCAGATAATATTGAAACCCGGTATGTGTATATTGTATTTAACTGAACGGTTGTGTCATAGGCGTTTAACGTGCTTGGTGATACTGTCATCAGCGGCGAGTACTCTTCATTATTTAACGGCGCACCGGTCTTTCTCTGAATTATATATCCCCACGGAGGATTAGGAGAACTTCCGGCATCCCAGCTTAAATTTACCCGCAAGTTCGAAGTATCTGCTTTTACTTTTAAAAGAGTTGGCGGCGTGGGAAGGCTTAATGGACTATTTATATAAACATCATCTATGTACCAGCCATCTATGTTGAAAGAGTTTCCGCTAAAATAAAAACCGATCTGCAAAGTGTATTCGAACGGCAATTGGAGCATGATAGAAGCAGGGCCCAAATTACCACTCGGGTTTAATTCCCAAATAGACGTCCAGCTTACTCCCTCATCCGTTGTATATGCACATCCAATGGTCGATGTTTCTATAGAGTGGTTAAAGAAGTGTTTAAAGCTGAATGCCGCATAAGGTCCGGTTTCAAAAACAGTCTTATACATAATAAACGAAGCACCGTTAAACGAAGGCGACCAATTAAGGCTTAACTCTGGTGCTTGCCCGCCTGCAAATCCAAAAGGCGATATCCTCCAATTATTAAAACCAGCCGGACCAACTATTTCCCAGTTTGTAAATCCATTTGAAAAATTCTCATCCATATACGGGTAGTTACCCCTTGTGCTGAAATACCAGATATCCCCGGGAGAACTGCCGGTGGAATCATACTCAACAACTCTCCAATAATATTTAATACCGCGTGATAGTAATCCCGCTATATCTAAGTTTATAGTGTTATTGACGATATTGGGAAAGCCGCTTAATATCAATACAGAAGGGTCGAGATTTATTACAAGATTTGAATCACTGCTGAAAAATATTTCATTATAATTTACTCCGGCGGGGTTATCCCAAAATAGTTCGTGTAAGAAGTCTCTAATCCCTCCGGCGCCTGGCGCAGTCATTGGCGAAAACGCATTACCGGGCTGCGCGAATATTTCAGACGTAGATGAAAATAAGATTACAAAAAGTAGATAATACATTTTCATAGCAACTCCATAATCTGATAAGAATCAACTTATTTACTTTATTAAAACTACCGGAATCGAGTCTGTAAAAATAAACACCGCTTGAAAAGATATACTTTCCTGCATCAAAGTCAACCTCATAAACACCGGGTGCTTGTTCTTCGTTAACGAGAGTGATAATTTCGTTACCGGGCAGATCGTAAACTTTGAGATTTAAGATTGATGATTGTTGATTTATGGTTGACGGAATAGGGAAAAGAATGGAACTATTTATCAACTTAAAAATGGCGGTTATGGCGGTTAATTGGCGGATATAAGATTTGGCTAAATTGCACAAAATTGGCTGATATTTTACGATAGATGTGGGAATAAAAGATTCAAAAGCAAAGACCGAAATCAACAAATTGGATTATCAGAAACAGAATAGCGTTTCAGAAAGAACTGCCACTAGAGATTTATCTAACTTAGTTGAAATTGGAATCCTGGAACAAATAGGCGTTACAGGAAAAGGAACAAAGTATATTATTAAGACGCCATAAAGACGCCAACATATTGTCTGTTTTTCAAATTTTAACCTTCGCTAAATTGGCAGTGC
>JAIOIM010000719.1 GCA_019912505.1 Ignavibacteriaceae bacterium | reverse complement strand
ACCGAGGGCGATTGCCTTGCCCGTTATTTTGTCCGTACTGATGAAACCCGCGAAAGCGCGAAAATAATACGTCAGATTCTTGACAAAATGCCTCAAGGACCTACTATATTAAATTCTCCCAAAAAAGTTTTACCTCTTAAAACTGAAATATATTCGAGTATGGAAGAATTAATTCAAGATTTTATGATTGTCAATTTTGGTATTAATCCCCCGGTTGGCGAAAGTTATCACGCAATAGAAAACCCGAAAGGGGAATTAGGATTTTATTTCGTCAGCAAAGGAGAGGGGCATCCCTGGAAGTGCAAAATCCGTTCTCCCTCAATGGTCAATTTGCAAGCCATACCTCATCTTGTAAAAGGTCAGATGATTTCAGATGTTGTTGCCATTGTAGGAAGCATTGACCCAATTATGGGCGAAGCGGATAAATAATTATTAAACTTTTAAAATAATAGTTGATATGGAATTTAAATACAGCGAAGAAAACCAAAAAAAGTTGGATGAAATAGTAAGCCATTACCCGCATAAAAAAGCCGGCACAATGGCTGCCCTGTGGCTTGCTCAAGAGCAAAACGGATGGATATCGGGTGAGGTGATGGAAGAAATTTCTGCACAGCTTGAAGTTACTCTTGAAGAGATTCTTGGTGTTATTACGTTTTATACAATGTACAACAAAAACCCTATGGGAAAATTTCATCTGCAGGTTTGCACCAATGTTTCATGTATGTTACGCGGCGGTTACCAGATTTATGATCACGTAAAAAATAAACTTGGTATTGGTAATATGCAGGTTACCGATGATAAATTATTTTCGCTTGAAGAAGTTGAGTGCATGGGCTCATGCGGTACAGCACCGATGATTGCAGTAAACGAAGATTATTATGAGAATATAAACATCGAAGATGTAGAGAAAATTTTAGAATCCTTAAAGAATAAAAACTAAATGGAAAAAATTGTTCTTCCCGATATAGAAAACCTTCATCTTATTGATATATACATTGCCAATGGCGGGTTTGAAGCAGCAAAAAAAGCTTTCGCTAAAACCCCCGATGATATAATTGATGAAGTAAAAAAATCAGGTTTGCGCGGCAGAGGCGGCGCGGCATTTTCTGCCGGTTTAAAATGGAGTTTCATGCCTAAGTCGAACGATAAACCGAAATACCTCTGTATTAACGGTGATGAAAGTGAACCGGGTTCGTTTAAGGACAGACAAATATTTGAATACAATCCCCATCAATTAATTGAGGGAATTCTAATTGCAGCCTACGCTATTCAAGCAAAAATTACTTACATCTACATTCGCGGCGAATACCACAAATGGATAAAACTTTTACAGAAAGCATTGGATGATGCATACGCAAAAGGATATGTCGGTGAAAAGATGAAAGAAACTTTCGGGACTGATTTTGCATGTGATATTTATATACATAAAGGCGCGGGCGCTTATATTTGCGGCGAAGAGTCTGCATTGATGAATTCGATAGAGGGTAAAAGAGGATACCCAAGAGTAAAACCTCCGTTCCCTGCACAGAATGGTTTATGGGGAAACCCAACCACTATTAACAACATTGAAACAATAACCAATGTTCCGCCTATTATTAACAAAGGTTGGGAATGGTTTTCCAAAATCGGCGAACCGAAACACCCCGGCACGTTGTTGTTCGGTGTAAGCGGTCATGTAAATAAACCGGGAGTATATGAATTACCATCAGGCACATTGTTAACCGATATTATTTATAATTATGCCGGCGGAGTAATAGGCGATAAACAAATTTTATGCGTAATCCCGGGCGGTTCATCAATGCCTCCGCTGCGCGGCGATCAGCTTGAAGGCGTAAAAATGGATGCCGAATCATTAAGAGCCGCAGGTTCTGCCATTGGAACAGGCGGAATAATAGTGATGGATGAAGATACAGATTTAGTACAGGTTTTAGCGCGTATTTCTCATTTTTATCATCACGAAAGCTGCGGACAATGCACCCCATGCCGCGAAGGCACCGGCTGGCTTGAAAAAATATTAAGAAGATTGGAAAGAGGCGAAGGCTCGGTAAGCGATCTCGATTTATTAATCAGTGTTGCTTCGAATATTGAAGGCAATACCATCTGTGCTCTTGGCGAAGCAGCAGCATGGCCAGTAAGATTTATGGTGACCCGCTTTAGAGATTATTTTGAAGCGCGTGTTGGTAAAGAAGTAACCCTTTCTGTTAAGAACAAAGTACATTCTATGCGGCACACTGCAATACCATTAGCTCCGGTTACTAAGTAATTTAATTTATCAAAAAAAAATCCTCTTTATTTTTAAAGAGGATTTTTTATTTTAAATCGGGTTAAAAATTATCGGGAGGCTCTTTGTCCGAGTTCCCTGTCAATCAAATACAAACCACTTTTTGTATCTGCAAGCATTTTTAATTTATCCACAATTTTTAAAGCGGTAGCTTCTTCTTCAACCTGCTCTGTAATAAACCAGTGTAGAAAAATGTTTGTAGCATGATCTTTTTCAGCAAGCGCAACATCAAATAATTTATAAATCATCTTTGTTACATTTTTTTCATGCTGATATGTTTCTTCAAAAACATCTAACGGAGTTTTGAAACTTTTTGTCGGTTCTTTTATTGTATTAAGTTCAACTTTGCCGTTTGCCTGAAGAATGTAATCATAAAACTTCATAGCGTGTTCATATTCTTCTCGCGATTGAACTTTCATCCACTTTGCCATACCATCTAAATTTTGCTCATCAAAAAAAGCTGACATAGAAAGATATTCATACGAAGAATATAGCTCTGCGTTTAACTGCTGATTAAGAGCATCCTGAACTTTTTTATTTAACATGTTGATGCCTTTCATTTATTTATATTTATTATTTTTTAAGCTTTCAGGGGAAGGTTTTACAACCTTTGTGACAAATATATAAAAAACCTTTTAGAAGTGTTGGATAAATTTGAAGGACCTAAATAAACTAAAGATTGTTTTGATATTTTTAAGCGATGCGGATGGAGATCAAATAATCAAAAAAAATCCGCCGATGATTTCCGGCGGATTTTTAATAAATAAAAACTAATTCCCTTTATATTTTATCAACCCGCCGCCGAACGATGCAATCCAGGTTTTTTGGTTTGCAAATTCAAGCGAAACAATTGAATTGTTGCCGATCAATGAATTTGAAGTATTATAATATTGGAA
>JAIOIM010000718.1 GCA_019912505.1 Ignavibacteriaceae bacterium | reverse complement strand
CACCGGCACAAGCACCCCAGTTAATACAGTCACTAGTGATTACCAGTGTCAATAAAAATATTCTTCTTTAGAAAAACACTTTTAAAAAATAACTTTTCATTATTTTTAATATTTCTTTTCAACAATCCAGCCCCCGTGTATAAATGAGTTATAAAAGCGATTGATTCTCTCAAATCCAGTCTCAGATAATAACTGATGTAATTCCTCTTCATCAATAAAACTTTGTTTAACAGCTTGCTCAGCTATCTTGTTTGCCAATTCAGATGGTGTTCCGTTATATTTCATAAAATTTTTCCAGGAGTTTGACAGAGAATTAAACTCTGCACTATTCGGGTCACCATATTGATCGATAATTATAAACTTAGCGCCGGGTTTTAATCTTTTTGCGATACTCTTGAACAGAGATTTTTTATCCTCAGCAGTACGGATAAATCGCAGCACAAATATCAAAGTTGAAAAATCATACTTATCTTCTTCGGGAAGACCATCTACGAAACCCTGTTGTAACGAAACACGCGTATTGAGTTTGTATTCATCAACCTTTGCTTTAGAATGTTTAATCATCTCTTCGGAAGGATCGACACCGGTGATACGCCAGTTAGGCATGAGGGTTCCGAATGTTTTTAATTCCATTCCTGTTCCGCAGCCAACAACTAAAACATCAGCATAATTATTTTGATTTTCTGATAAAAAAGATAATACCATTTTAAAAAGCTGATCGTAACCAAAGACTGCCTTACGTGCAAGTTCTTCGTACGATGCGGCATTCTTTGAATTAAAATTAATACCGGAAGTATTTTCACTCAAATTAAAATTTCTCTCCTTTTGCTTCGCGATACTGGCTTCCGACAGCCCTAATTCTTCCCCACATCGAATAGAAAAATAAAATAATTGCAACAACCTGGAAGAATGAAAATATTGAAATGGCGGTGTTTACCCAACTGATAAAATGGTACGACCCTATAACCTGAAAAATGAATCTTAAAGCTGTTGATATTGTTATTAACCAATAAGTAACTAAAATTAAATTGGGGTTGTACTTCTTGTCATCCTTACTTGGGCGCGGAAAAAACCAGAGTGCCACTCCCATTATAATCATCATAACCGAACCGACAAGAATTAAATGTGTGTGTGCAGAAATTAGCTCTTGTGAATTTCCTACTTGCAAAATATATTTGGAAAAAGACATATACAGCCCTGTTAAAATTCCAAGCGTAAGAAAAACTAAACTTGTTTTTATAAAATATCTTACTGTGGTAAACATAGTTTAGCTTTAATGCCCCAACTCCTGCCGTGCTTCAAAACTCATTTTATCCGGTGTCCACTGCGGCTCCCAAACAAGATTTACAATTACTTTTTTTTCTGGTTCTAAATGACCGACAACATTTTCTACCCAAGTTGTGATGGTGCTGTGCATCGGGCAGCCGGGCGTGGTTAAAGTCATTGTAATTATATTTTCTTTTTCCTTAGATTCAACTTCGTAAATAAGCCCGAGGTCAACAATATTAATCCCTATTTCAGGGTCAATGACACCTTTTAAAACTTCCATTATTTCTTCTTTGTTTGCCATAATAATCACTTTCTAAAAATTATTATCATATTATATAAAAAAATTATTGAACTGAGGAACATTAGCGCAAACGAAATAAACAACCCTGTTTCACTTCCAAACGCTAAAGAATAAATGGAACCAAAAACCGCCGTCAGCATTAAGTAGAATTCAATATGTGCAAACTTTTCATTGAACATATCCTTTAACATCGGAACTTTTTCTATGCCCACTTTGCTGCTGTATTTGTGATACCATACAAGGAAAGGAACTATCTTATACATCTGCCCAACAATCAACATCGACATGTAACCAAAGATTATCATATAACCATATATTAACGTTAAGTTACTGATATTATTATAATCAATAAAAGCAATAAAAGCACCGAGTAGAGTTGTTAACCCGAACATAACATATGCCACCGAGGAAAACTTAATTCCTATATCAAATTTTTTTCTTATTCTGTTTTTGAAAATGATGTGAATTTGTAAAAGGAAAAAAATAATTCCTAAAACTATAAGTCCGGTAAAAATGTAGTAAAGAAATGTTGTATCTTGATAATGCATAATTGTTGATATGCCAAGCAACCCGATGTTGAGCAACCAGAAAGCACGCTTTGCATTTGCTAAAGAAAAATTATGCGAAAGTGTAAACATAGGAATAAGCTTAAATGAAACTCCCATTACTACCATTGAGACCCATCCAATAAAAGCAATGTGCGCGTGTAAGTTAAGGTATTGAAGATGACTTATTTTTATATACGGTGTCCAAAGATTAACAGCCAAAAGTAAGCCTGCAATTGCAGTTATAATAAGATAAAAAACTGCCGAGGTAAGAAACCAGGCTGTAACATTCCACTTCTTTACGCTTTTCATTGTGGCAATAATGTTAAATGAAAAAATAAACATTGCCAGATTAAGAAGTATTGCAGATATGGTCATGTTAATGCCGGTATCGAATACCCAAAAGCAATATACCAAACCAATTACACCAGCGAGATAAATCCAGAATTGAATTTCAGCAAGCTTTTCACTAAACAATTTTGTTTCGAGAACAACGGGCACAAGCTGAAACATCGCGCCAAAAATTATCATTGTAATCCAGCCAAGGGTTGCAATATGATTGATAGAAAGAATCTTTGGATTAAAATGATGACCAACAATTACCGAATGCTCAATCAATAAAAGGAATGTTAGAATTACAAAAGATGCTATTGCGGCAATAAAACATTTTGCAACAATTCGGAAGGGAGGTGCATAAGCTGAAACTATTGATTCAGATTGAATCATAATTAAGCATTCCTCTTTTTCGTTATCACAACCTTATAATAATTTTCTTCAATTTTATTTGATACAGCTTCGTATCCTCTTTCCTCAAGCTTTGGATAAAGCATCATTGGTTCGCGGTGATGATGAACAAGCAAAAGGGTGTTATCATCTACTTGCGATAAAGTCTCAAGTATTTTCATCATAGGCTCCGGAGGAACAAGTTCTCTAACATTTAATTCAATTACCTTTTCATATTCAATATTTTGCGATGATTTTTTTGACGGCAGAGAGTTTTCATCACTAACAGCTTCACTGTTTTTATAAAAATAAATTTTGAATAAATCACCTTCTTTTTCTGTCCAATGTTCAAACCCTTTTTTGCCAAGCACGGAATAAAGAGGAATCGGTTCAAAAGAATTTATTATCAATAACATTTCATCATCCTGAAGCTCCTTTACCGCAGCCATAATAATTTGGAAAGGATCTGTACCCGATTCAATTGTTGGACGAACATCAAGTTGACGGATTTTATCACGACTAATGTTAGCTATTAATTCTGGTTTTTGCTGTACTGATTTTTCATTATTCATATTTTCACTAATAGTTATTATTGGTTCAGTTAAATTATTGATTGATTTGTTTAATTCAAAAAGGAGTGAATACAAACTAACACCTGCAATTGATGCCGCCTGATCCACCGTTACCCTGCCTGCCAATGCTTTTCGTAATATTTTTACTTTTAATTTAGAGAAATGCGGACTCGCTTTTATGAACACATCGAGCGTCTCGGGGTATTCGTTCAAAACACGAGACACCTTCATATCTTTTGTTATCATAGTGCGACTGTAAATTTTTGTGGGGCAGAATAAAGTCCTGCCCCACGCTTTTTTATTTTCTTAAAATATCCACACGCCAAACTTCGGGTCCCTTTTCAACATACTCCCAACCAAACTGATTTGGTCTTTCGGCATTTAGTTGATAATAAAGAGGCATTGGATCGTGGTCATTTACTAACTGAAATCCTTCACCGCTATTGAGCGCATCAAAAGTTGAAAAAATTGTAGGATGCTTTTCTCTTGGCGGAACAGGACGAATATCAAGTTGTTTTAATTCCATTTTTGGCTCTTTCTATTTAATCTATTGTTACCACTCAAACATAGCTTATACTGTTATGAAGTTCTTTGACTTAAGTCAGATTTAGTGTTTTTAGATGATATTTTTTGACTTGTAGTAGAGTGAGTTGAGAGTGAAGATAATATTTTTACTTAGCCAGGTCTTTTAATCGTTTAATGTCATTTACAAAAATCTTTTTTCCGTCAACACGAATTACCCCTTCGTCCTGAAGCTTTCTGAATGACCGGGAGAGTGTCTCAGTTATCGTTCCAAGGTAAGAGGCAATGGTAGATTTTGGAATGGTAAGTTTTATAAATGGTGCAGGCAGTTTATCAGCACCGGCATTTTTAATTTCTTTCATCAAATATTTGGCTAATCGATTTGAAACTTCCTTTGAAGAAATGTCTTCAAGTTGACTTATAAGCGATTTCAATCTTTTTGCAAATCCTGCCAACATTTTTAAAGATATTTCCGGTTCGATAGAAATTAGCTCAAGAAATTTTTCTTTGGGAACTAAAAGAGCTAAACTTTCTTCAAGCGCTTCAGCAGCAACCGGATAATTCCCTCCCTCAAATAATGGGATATCTGCGAATACGCTTAATGGTTTTACAATGTGAACAACGGATTCTTTCCCATGACTGGATACTTTAAAAACTTTTACTACGCCTTTTAACAAAATATAAAATCCAAGATATGGGTCGTCTTCAAAGAATATAGACTCACTTTTATAGAACCTTTTTAATTTACTAAATGCTGAAATCTTTCTAAGCTGTTCAACACTTAGCTCGGAGAATAATGGGAGACTGTGTAAAGTCCCTCTACTAACTTCTATATCACTTGTCATAATCTCTGATGATGTTATAAATGGTTGATAAATATAGGTTAATGTAACCTAAAATAAAATTGTATTAAACGGCGAGAAAAGAAATATTGGATTGATGGGGGAGTAATGCTTAAGTTGGAAAGGGACTTTTATTAAATTTGAATAGGTATAAATAAATTTAATTGGAGTCAAAAAATGGAACATAGAAGAAGAATGAGCGCAAAGGAAAAAATGATGGTACTACGCGAACTTTTAGAAGGGAAAGTCCCTATAGG
>JAIOIM010000717.1 GCA_019912505.1 Ignavibacteriaceae bacterium | reverse complement strand
AGGTTTAAGTTTGTGTTGAACCAGTAATTTAATTTTACAAAGAAACGAAAATCATTTTTGTATATTTTATTGTTTAGATATTGTGCCTGAAGATCAACTGAGACAATGCGCCACGGGCGAACATTAACGCCGCCGAGAAGAGTCATCAAATTGTTTTTTTCCGAATCTTTTGAAAGTTTGTATGATGTAAAAGCTAACCCGAGTGAAGGGGTTAGTAACCCTTCAAATAAAGTATAGGCAGAATAGATTGAAACCGCATCCTGTTCACCTGCCCATCCCAAGTTTTTACGGTAAGTAATACTTCCGTAGCTTGTAGATAGACCGGCTGTTACTCTTTGAGAGTTTTCATCTTTATAAGTTACATTTCCAAATTTACCGGATATTGAAAAAAGTTTGCTTATAGCATAATCCACGCCTGCTTCAACTTCCTGGGTATTGCCGTAATCAAAAACAGAAAAAATGCTGTTGTAGCGGATGCGGGGTTCACGGTAGTTATAATAGAGGTTTAGTTGAAGATCTTTTACCTGTTTATAAATTCCGAACACTTCAAAGCGAGAAGCCTTTTCAAAATTTAAATCATAATCAAAACGAGTATCGATAGAAAATAGGTTTTTCAAACTATAATCAACTTCAGCCGAAGCAAATTTATACTGGTTGCTTTTATTGCTGATTAAAAACTGCACCGGGTTAAAATTTTGGTCAAGCCTGGTTGTATAATAATCTTGTACTTTGAAGTTTTTATCGATGTAACTTAATGCGATGTTAAAATCGGGGAGTACGGATGTTGAAAACTTTCCGCCAAGCATATAATCGTTGCTAAAGTCGTTTGTAAATTCGAGCTTTTGATATGCAGGTACATTTCCGCCGTAATAAGCAGTAAGTTTATACTCGTCATATTTTAAATCAATGCTTGCTCCATCAAAAACACCACCGGCAACTGAATTGAAAACAGGCTGCCGCCCGAGTTTGAGCGTGACAATATCGTAAAGATTCCGAGCCTCCAGATAAAGGTTGTAAAACCTTAGACGAGGATCATCGGTTAATTTTTTTGAAAGATCGCTTTCGAGGTTCATTGAAGAACGGAGCGCAAACTTATCCTGGCTTATGTTTAACGAAAGCATTTGAAAGGAACGGGCATAATTGTTAGTAACCTCGTTCGTATCTATCCTCTCGAACATATAAAGCGAAGAAGAAAATCGTCCGCTAATATTCTGTGCAAGAATATTAGCGGTGACAACTAATAATA
>JAIOIM010000716.1 GCA_019912505.1 Ignavibacteriaceae bacterium | reverse complement strand
ATCATTAAGAGCATTTGCAGATATAAAAAATTACAAATTTGAAACTAAGATTGATTACCTAAAAATCAACCCTAACATCATTAATTTTAATTTACAAAACCTGTCAGGCGTTTTTATTGTAAACCCCGATGAATTAAGCGCGTCAAACTTATCAATTCAATCCGGTAGTTCTGATATAAATTTAAGCGCCTCTATTAAGGGATTTGATTTGTTTGACACTACGTCGGCAATCGAAAACTCAAACTTAAAACTAGAATTTGAAGCCGATAAATTTAACTTTTCAGATTTAGAGGTTTTTGTCCCGGCAACAGAGATTTTGCACGGAGAAATTTACGCATCACTTAATGCCAGCGGACCGTTTGACGCTGTAAATATTGATGAAATAAAAATAGAGATGCCGGGCAGCCGGCTTGTTACCGGCGGGCAGATGCTAAATTTAAGTAATCCATCCAATCTATTTTTTACTGTCGATTTTAATGGTTCATATATAGATATGATTGATGTTGATAAATTACTTCCTTCATTACGTCTGCCTTTATATCCTGAACTTGGAGTTATTAAATTTGATACGCTTCATTATATCGGTAAACCGTTAGATTTTAAAACCAATGTTTATTTAACAACCGAACAAGGCAAAGTTGGTTTCAACGGTTCTATGAATTTTACTCGAACGCAAATGGAGTATAACGCGTTATTCTCTACCCTCAATTTAAATATAAAACCTTTTACAAGTATAACATCAAATTTAAATTCGCACGGTTCAATTAAAGGCGTTGGCGTCGATCCTCAAAAACTAACCGCTAAGGTAAACTTTTTTGCAGATGGTTCCACAATTGCTGGCAACCGGTATGATACATTGCAGCTAAAAGCCGATGCAAATTCTAAATTAATCGATTACAATCTGCTTGCGGTTTTCAATACAGCCTCAGTTGATGTTAACGGGCAATTGAATTTTGAAAACAAAGAGCGACCGGCTTATACTTTACTTGGAAAAATAAACAACCTAAACATCCAGAATTTTACAGGCGATACCACACTGACAAGCAATTTTCGTTTGTCGCTTGATGTTGAGGGAGATGGCTTTGATCCTGATAAAATGAATTTATTTGCAAACATGCTTATAAGAGACTCTTATCTTAACGATATGCGTATAGATTCAACACGGGCAATTGTAGATTTACGATACGAAGAAAGCGGTGAACGTGTAATAAATTTTATCTCTGATCTTGCCGATGTTACATTATCCGGGAATTTTTCTTTAAGTCAAGCGATTGATTTGATAGAAAGCGAAGTTGTAATAATAGAAAACGCATTGGATGAAAAAATGCGCGATCTGTCTTTAGTGCAGGATACTCTTAAAGAAGGCAGCGCAATAGAAATTAAAAAAGAAGTTCTTGTAAAATCTCTACCGATTGACTCGGCGCTAAACATCCAATATTCGGTGGAGTTTAAAGATTTTGATTTGCTCTCAGTTTTTCTTGACGATAACCAATTTGAACTTGATGGATATCTTACCGGCGAAATAAAAACAATTGGCGATAGCGTAGCGATAACATCCAATACAACCATCGGCTACTTAAAATATTGGGGTGAGCAGGATGTCTTTTTTTTAACCGATCTTCAACTTAATTACGCAATCTCAAATAGCCTAAATGCCGATTCGCTTAATGATATTTCCTCGAACATAAGCCTAACTACAAAACGAATCTTCACCGGGAGCGAATTAAAAGATTTGTCGCTGAATATAGATTTGAAAAATAAAATTGCAGACATTAATTTTTTAGTTGATTATGAAAACACTGCATTTATACGGCTTCTTGGGGAAGTAAACCTTGCCGGTTCTATGATTGCTTTAGATATTGATTCCTTTGCCGTAAGGTATGATGATTATGACCTTGTAAACAAGGGTGATTTGAAGTTTGCGTATTCAGGCGATAACATAATAATAGAGCAATTTGTTCTTTCACATAACCCGGGTACAATTACACTTGAAGGTGCACTTGGCAGAGAAGGGGAGCAAAACTTAAGACTGAAGGTTAATAATATCCGCGGACAAGATCTGAGTACAAAACTGTTTGGTCTTAGCCAAGGGAACAGTTTGATGGCAAGTATAAACATAGATAGCTGGATTAAAGGCAATTTTGAAAATCCTTCGATGGATTTTAAAATGAGTATTGACAGTATAACTTATAAAAAGAAAAATTTCGGTTCGCTGTTTAGCAATTTAAATTACAGCAATGAAAACTTAAATGTTGACATAAATTTTCGCGACACATTAGCGATCAAAAGTAAACCGGCATTAAATATAACCGGTGTTCTCCCGATAAACCTTGCTTTTACAGGAGGTGAAAGGCTTATCAATTCGCGACCAATTGATTTGAAGCTTACTGCAGAGGGTTTTAATCTCGGCGCTCTCGGAGATTTATTACCTGCTGTTAATAAACTTAGAGGTATCTTAACTGCCGGTATAACGGTTGGCGGAACTTACGAAAATTTTCAACCCGCAGGTTTTTTAACTTTACATGACGGAGCTTTTCTAATAGAAGCCAACAACCTCGAATATAAAGGTGGATTCATAGTAAACATTACCGAAGATAAAATTATTCTCGATAGTTTATTGTTTGCAAATATTGACGGCACAAAATTCGGCGGAAAAATGACCGGAACGGGAACGGCTGCACACAAAAATTTTAAGATTATTTCTTCCGATATTGCCGTTAACGGTCAGCTAAAAGTTCTTGGAGAAGATTCTAAATCGGCAAGCCCTTCTGTTTACGGCGATCTTGTTGTGGCAACACGCGGAAACATCGAGTTCAAAATGAGTGAAGATAGAAATTATTTATCTGCTCCTGTGACGATAAAAAGAGCGGAACTAATATTTCCGCAGACGCAAAGTGCATATCAAAATGGATCGGATAAATTTATTTACAAGTTCGTTGAAGATACCACAAAGAAAAAAGATGAACTTGATTTAGAGCGGTTGGTAGAACTTGCACACGAAAAAGAGAGAAGTAACAGCGCCCTCGGCAATAAAAATATGCCGTTTGATTTTTCGGTGGATGTGTTTGTTGAAAATGAAGCCAAAATTATTTTTGTGCTTTCAAAAGAATTAAATCAAAATCTTACAGCGGTGCTTGATGGAAATTTTAAGTACGAGAGTTTTAACGAACGTACGCGTGCAATTGGTGAATTACAATTACTCGAAGAATCAACGCTTCAGTTTTTAACAAAAACTTTTAGAGCTACCGGTTCTGTAAAGTTTGAAAATGAACTTAGCAACCCGTATCTTGATATAACAGCAGCCTACCAAGATTATTATTATCCTGCCTCCGATTCAACTTCGAGCCCGGAAGAAGAAGTGGCTGTGAAAATAAAAATAAAAGGCGATCTTGAAAATCTCGGACAAAGTCTGCTGCAGGAAAAAAACAACATTGCTGTTTACCGCGGGGCGGATAATATAGAAAATGATGTACCTGACCCAACACTCAATGCTACAGATGCCGTTATGTTTATTTTAACGGGCAACTTTACAACCGGTGCTTCTCTCGCTGATCAAAATAAAGCGGCTCAGTATGCAACATCTCTTGCAGGCTCGCTTGTTGGCGGTTTCTTAAACAACCAGTTCGGCGAATACGTTCGTACGGTTGAGCTAAGGCAGGTGGGTACCACAACAAAGTTTAACGTCATCGGTAAAGCGGGTAATTTCCGTTATTCAATAGGCGGCTCTACCGATGTATTTCAGGATTTAACACACGCAAGTATAAAAATAGAGTATCCGGTTCTTAAAAAACTTTTCTTCAGACTTGAGCGGAAAGAATCAATAACCGAGACTAACCTTTCAAACGAGATGGTCAACGAACTTGGCCTTCGATATAAATTTGAGTTCTAATGAAACGTAAAGTAAAAGCATTTTTTAAAAAGCATTTCGGCTCATCGCTGAAAGCACGGGATATAGCAAAAAAACTGAGTATATCCGAAGAGCACGAATATCAAGCATTAAAATCAGTTCTTTATCAGTTGGTTGAAGAAAATTATCTTTCAAAAACAGGCAAACGGTTTAGGCTTACTGCGGTACCTGAAACAAATGTTGTTACCGGAGTGCTGGATGTAAATGAAAATGGTTTTGGGTTTGTGGTTCTTAAAAACTCAAAACTCGGAGATGTTTTTATTGCCGAAAGAAATCTTGGGGTTGCTTTTTCCGGCGATGTTGTAGAAGCTTCGGTTTTTGCAAACAGAAAAGGAAAAAATTTTGAGGGACAAATTTTAAAAGTAGTCAAACGTAAACGTGAAAGTATTGTCGGAACGCTGCGGAAGTCAAAATCATTTTATTTTATAAAACCGGATGATCAAACAATACACCGCGATATTTACATTTTTGAAAACCATCTCAACGGTGCCAAAAGAGGGGATAAAGTTATTGTCGGCGATATCTCTTGGGATAACTCGCTGTTAAACCCTGAAGGAAAAGTGTTGGATGTTATTGGCGCATCAGGTTCACCCAAAACCGAGTTGGCTGCAATTGCTCAGCAATTTAATCTTCCTTATAAATTTAGCGATGCAGTAATTAGCGAAGCCGAAAAAATTTCACTCGTTGTCGATCACTCCGTTTTAAAAAACAGAATGGATTTTAGAAACCACAATGTTGTTACAATTGATCCGGATGACGCAAAAGATTTTGATGACGCTCTTTCATTTGAAAAATTGGATAACGGAAATTATTCGGTCGGCATTCATATAGCAGATGTTTCCCATTATGTACAGCCTAACTCTGCGCTTGATGCCGAAGCTCTGACGCGTGGTAACAGTGTTTACCTCGTTGGGCAAGTAATACCGATGCTGCCGGAAAATCTTTCAAACGGCATCTGTTCGCTTGTACCAGATGAAGAAAGATTAACTTATTCCGTTGTTGCAGAAATTACTCCGCGAGGAAAAGTTGAAAGTTATAAAATCAGTAAATCAGTTATAAAAAGTAAACGAAGATTTACATACGATGAGGTTCAAAAAATCATCGAAACAAAAAAAGGGGATTTTAGATACGATATACTTCAACTTCATAAACTTGCACAGACCATTCGTAAAAAAAGAATGCGCGAAGGAAGCATAGATTTTTTTACCCCTGAAGTAAAGTTTGAGCTTGACGAGAACGGTATACCGGTAAACGTCTACCGTAAGGAAATAAAAGAAAGCAACCAGCTTGTTGAAGAGTTTATGCTGATTGCAAACCAGATTGTTGCAAAACATATTGCCGTACCAAAATCGGGGGCAGTTAAGCCGTACATCTATCGTGTGCACGATTTACCCGACCAAGAAAAACTTATTGAATTTGCACGTTTTGTAAAATCTATTGGCTATTCGTTTGACCCGAACACATCAACACGTTCTAATCAATTTCAACTTTTAATGAGCAAGGTAAAAGGAGATGAACAAGAAGCGCTGATCAACGAACTTGCAATTCGCTCAATGGCTAAAGCAATTTATTCCCCCGATAATATTGGGCATTACGGTTTAGGATTTAGTTATTACACACATTTTACATCTCCTATAAGACGCTATGCAGATTTGATAGTACACAGGCTGCTTTTTATATACGCGGGTGGAACAAATGCCGGCAGAAATATCTATTCTTACAAAAGCCTGAAGGATTTAAGTGAGCACATTTCTGCCACCGAACGATCTGCTGTTGAAGCCGAAAGATTGTCAGTAAAATTAAAACAGATAGAATATCTCACCGAACATATTGGCGAAGAATTTAGTGCTGTTATTTCTGGCATTGTTCACTTCGGTATGTTTGTAAAGTTAACAGATATACTTGCAGAAGGTTTGGTGCGCGTACGCGATTTAGAGGGAGATTTTTATGTTTATGATGAAAAAAATTATTCTTTAATTGGAAGAAGAACAAAAAAACAGTTCCGTCTCGGCGGTAAAGTAACCGTAAAACTTGTTCGTGTGGATAAGGATAAATCG
>JAIOIM010000715.1 GCA_019912505.1 Ignavibacteriaceae bacterium | reverse complement strand
GTGTTGCTCTGTTTGCCGTTTACCCCGGCGTGGTTAAATATTTGCCTTCACTTATGACTAAGGTAGGGGGAGACAATGCGTTTGTTGCAACCTTAACTCTTGTTGCGCTGCTTGCAGCACTTGGTTACGGCGTTTATTTTTCAAAACAAAAAAGTAAACCAACTATGCATCTCATTTTTATGTCGACCATATTTGTCATTATGGGATTCACTACGTTTGCCATGGTTATCATTCGTGCTAACCAGGACCCGCCGATGAACGAAAACAAACCCGACAAATTCACTGAACTTGAATCGTATCTTAATCGTGAACAATACGGCGATTTCCCTACATTCAAAAGAAGATTTGCTACCGAGCCGCATCAGCAGATTGTTTACTCAGGTTACACCAGCGATCTCGATTTTTTCTGGAGTTACCAGATGAATCATATGATGACCCGTTACCTTCTCTGGAATTACGCCGGAAGACAGGGCTGGGCGCAGGATGACGGTCCGAACATTGCTCCGTTTAACGGAATCGGAAATATTTTCAGCAAAGCATTCGGAATCCACTTTGAAGGTGCGGCAAAAGATTCTCTATTCGGAATCCCGTTTCTCCTCGGCTTGCTCGGTATATATTTTCACTTTCGTAAAGACTGGAAGATGGCATCCGTTTTTATGGTTATGTTTATTTTTATGGGTTACCTCACGGCGTTTTATCAAAATCAGCAGCAGCCGCAGCCGAGAGAAAGAGATTATTTTTACGTCGGTGCGTTTTTTGTTTATTCATTATGGATTGCATTTGGCATACGCGGTTTGATTGATCTTGCCGAAAAGTCGATAAAAAAACTCGCAGTACAAAAAGCTGTTATTGTCGGAATATTAGCATTCGGTATTGTGCTTGTGCCTGTTAAAATGGCTATGGCAAATTATTACACGCACGACCGTTCACAAAACTGGGTGCCCTGGGATTATTCATATAACCTGCTGCAAAGCTGCGCGCCTAACTCAATATTATTTACCAATGGCGATAATGATACTTTCCCACTCTGGTATTTGCAGGATGTTGAAGGTGTTCGCCGTGACGTACGCATTGCAAATTTAAGTTTATTAAATACAAACTGGTACATCAAACAATTGAAGAATAACGATCCTTACCATGTTGGCACCGTTAAAATGCGGTTAAACGATACACAGATTGACCAGTTGAGACCAATACAATGGAGCCCGCGCGATGTTACAATTCCGCTGCCGGGAAAAGCAGGCACAGGAATTTCAAATGATTTATTCCAAAGTTTTAACTTGAATGATTCCTCGGTTCTTAAAACAGGCGCCCTTACATTTAAAATGAACGCAACATTACAATTTGGTGATGTAAACGCAATTCGCGTTCAAGACATCATGGTTAAAGAAATTGTTGAAAACAACATTTGGGAACGCCCCATTTATTTTGCTGTAACATGTTCGGAAGACAGCAAAATCGGTTTAAGCGATTACCTCCGTATGGAAGGAATGGCTTTGCGTGTAGTGCCAGAAAAGAAAAACCCGAATACAGAGTTTGTGAATGAAGACGTTTTGCACAAACAACTTTACAATGAAAATCCATCGTATAGTGTTGACTACAAACCCGGATTCAAATTCCGGGGATTGAACAATCCCGATCTCTTCCTTGATGAAAACCATCAGAGAATGACGCAGAATTATCGTAACGCTTTCTTGCGGCTTTCTATTTATTATGTACAAACAAACCGTAAGGAGTTGGCATTAAAGTCGCTTGATTTGATGGAACAAAAAATGCCGCGCACTCTTCTTCCTATGGAGCCCGGCTTATTGTATGAAGTAGCCAATATTTATTACAATGCCGGTTCAAAAGATAGGTTTAATGAATACGCTAACGAAGTAGAAAGCAAAGCATGGGATATGATAGAAGCAAATCCTAATGATGCTACCTCGTATTACAGCCCTTACCGTTTATTGATGATGGTTTACGAAACTCAAAATAATTATCAAGGACTTGAACGCGTCTGGGAAAAACTCTCAATATTGTATCCGACCGATCCGAATGTTATTGCAAACGTACAGAAGTACCGCAGCCTTGTTAAGCAAAGTAACGTACCGGTAGATACGGTAAAGAAGTAAAGCAATTCTAAAAATAAGCGGCGGCGTACAAGCCGCTTATTTTTTATACTGGCTTAGAAACATTCAACTGAATTTTTAAAATAAAAAATGAAAATTTTAATTCTTGCGTTATCTGGTATAGGTGACGCACTTATGTTTACACCCGCGCTTGGTCTTTTAAGAAAAAACATGCCGAATGCGCGGATAGACGCACTCGTTATGTTCAAGGGCGTTAAGGATATGTATGAACGGAATAAAAATATAAACAATGTTTATCATTTCGATTTTATGAAAGAGGGCGCTGTTAAATCACTCCGATATATCTTTTCACTTCGCGGCAGTTATGATGCAACTATAAATGTTTACCCGTCAAATCGTAAAGAATACAACATCATAAATTATCTTATCGGGGCAAAGCAAAGAGCCGGTACGCGCTACCTGCGTGGCGATGGGGCAAACCTTGGGATGCTGAATAATATTAGGATTACAGAAAGCGACAGCGCGCATAATGTTGAAACAAACATAAAGCTCGTTGGTAAACTCATCAAAAAAGAATTGAATGAAAAACCAGATTTAGATTTTTCCCTTTCTGTAGATGACGAACTTACTGCAATAAATATCCTCCGTTCATTCAATATTAACGATGATGATTTTGTGGTTGGCTTTCACCCGGGATGTGCAACATTAAAAAACCACAAAAACCGAAGATGGGAACCGGAAAAATTTGCCGAACTCGGCACAAGATTTATAAATGAACGCAAAGCAAAAATATTAATATTCGGCGGACCGGAAGAAAACGAGTTAAAAGAAAATATAGCCGGACAAATAAATAACCCAGATGCCTTTGTGGTAAACTCAAACAATCTTGCACAGACTGCGGCGGTGATAAAACGCTGTAATTTATTTATAACAAACGATTCAAGTTTGATGCACGCAGCATCTGCAATGAAGCGGAAAGTTATCGCTATAATTGGTCCAACAAACCCACGCTACATCTACCCTTGGAACACAGACCACAAAATTGTTTCATTAAATTTAAGCTGCGCTCCATGTTTTATATATTCACCCCGACCGTTAACATGTGCACGGCAGGATTTGAAATTTAAATGCATCAAAGAACTTACTGTTGATATGGTAATGCAGGCTGCGGATGAGTTGGTTATCTAAAATAGAATTATTATTGAGCGTTCAATTGAGAGGTTAAAATATTTATAACCTCACCCACGGTATCCGCATAAAACACAAGCCCACCGGTACGCTTTTCTTTTTTTATCTGCAAATCCATTTCACTTCCTATTTCTTTCCACATCTTTGAG
>JAIOIM010000714.1 GCA_019912505.1 Ignavibacteriaceae bacterium | reverse complement strand
TTTTTCAAGCGGCGTTTATTTCTACCGCCTGCAAACCGATAATAATTTTTCAGTTAGAAAAATGATGCTAAACAAATAATTATCCCTGCAGCTACCCCTCTCCTTTTTTAAGGAGAGGGGCAGGGGTGAGGTCGTGTTAACGAGTAAAACAGAATAACAAAATAAGTTTGAAGATATTTTATTCCCCCTCTAAAAATCATTCTCCTTTCTCAAACTTATACGGCAAGTACTCAACAAAATTATCCACATAAAGATTAAATGATTTTACTTTTCCATCGACTATCTCGAACGGAAACACTTTTTTCCGTACGATGGGTTGGAATAGGTAAAGAGAAACCGGTTGTTGCCGATGTATTCAAGTCTGCCGCTTTGCCTTGAATGATGTTGTAGTTTTAATTCAATTATTTAAACAACCGCCGGTTAAACCAGTGCCTAATTAAATTGTTTTATTTGAGTTTGGAGATGTGCTTTTATGGAAATATCTGGAATTGATCGATATACATCTGAAAAGATTCCCTGTCTAAAAAAGTAACATTATTGTTTAGGGTAAGTTTGGATTTTATTTTGTACTCGCCGTTAACAATAATAAATATTTTATCAACATTTTTTATTTTTTCTATCATCTCAATAAAATCTTTTATTGAAGTTGCGGGTAAGTCAGGCTCAAAATAACAAGCTGCAACCATATTTATTTGTTTGTTTTTGTTGATGGATGAACCTTGAATAATAACTTTTTCATTTTTTGCAGCCCCATTAACTTTTAAATTTTTATAGCCAAGGGCATTAAAAAATCCTTTTGCTTGTTCAATAAATTTTTCTTCGGTTGTTATACTGGCAGCATCCTTTGTTGCATGCACGCGCGATTCATCTTTTTCCATAATACCTAACATTTCTAGCCACTCATCATCACGTATTAATTTAGTAACAGCTTCGGCAGATAGAGACTCAATAATATTTTTATTGAGTAAACCTTTTTGCGATAATTTTATTTTTAGCTTTTCTTCAAATGTATTTCTTACAAGATAGTTGTAAACATTTAGATTTGTCACTTTTATCTTTTTATCTTCAGGATGGTTCACCCGGTTTTCAATTTGCCAGTGCGTAATGGGGTTCCACCATTGGTCGAAATGAATAACATACGGAACTTCGGCAATATTCTCGCGCACTCCGGCTGCCCGCAATCCGGCTAAAAAAATTGGAATGTTTTTATCTTTTCGAAAATTCAATATTGAAGCTTCCATTTCGGTAACAGTCATGCCTGCAAGATAAGATGAGTACTTTATTCCTTTCTCTTGCAGAATGCTTTCAATTTTTTGTGTCCCGAATTTATCGTACTGGGTGAAGATAAGAACTTTTTGTCCGCTGCCCAAAATCAAATCTAAATGTTTAAGAAGAAGCATAACCTTGGGGCTATATTTATTGTCGCCGACAAAATTGCATATCTGTTTTAGTTGATGAAGCAGGAAAAATACTTTTGCCTGAAAACGATACGGATTTCCGGAAGAATACAACTCCCCTATTTGCGTAGACACATTTGACAGTGCTGCGTTATATTCGTACTGCTGTTCACCATCAAGTTCAAGCCAAACATCCTGGCGGAGAATATCCGGGATACTTCCGGTTACTTCTTCTTTTTTTCTTTCATATCTATTTTCTAATACGGCGTCTATCTCAACCGAAACTTTTTTATCAAATTCAAAAATAGTTGAAACATTCTTATAAGGCAGGCTTGTTGTAAACCAAAAATTTTTTGGGTTAACCATTCGAACAAAGCGGTTTAAATATATTTCCTTTTCAAAGTACTGAACTTCGTCTACAATTATGCAATCAAATGAGGAAAGATAATTACCATCGGATAATGTTTTAGCCAGGTCATCTATAAGATGACGGTAATTAATAACATAAAATAAACCCGATTGCTGCCATCGTTCGCTTCTCTCTTGGCAGTCCCCTTTTATCGGGTTTATTTTTATATCGGGGAACCATTTATTTAAATGTCCAAGCCAACCAATACTTTCGCCGGTTGCTGCGCTAAGTGCAGCATCGCCAATATTCTCCTCGGGAGCAATTAGTAAAACTTTTTTTAGCTGATGGGTTTCATGCAAAACTTTTAAGGCAGCGCAGACTTCCACAGTCTTGCCCATCCCAAATTGTTCACAGATTAATCCGTGTTTATTTTCTAAAAGAAATAATGATGCATCTTCCTGGTAGCTGTAAAGATTCTTAAATATTTTTTTTTGTTCTTCGTTTCCCAACTTTATCTTAGGTTCCAATATCATTTCAGTTTTATTATTAAGCAAATTACACGTATATACATTATAGTAAGTTGCTCTATTATTTTCAATTATGTTGCGAATATATGAAATTTCTGAACCACATAAAGTAATTTTATCCTTCACCTTTTACTATTCTGTAAAAACAATACGACTATAATTTTACAAGTATGGTGCCATAAATCAGATGTTACAAATATTATACTTCTAATTGATTTTATTTTTTCAAATTTAATTTTCGGTAAGTATTACTTCTTAAATTTTCCCTTGTGGTAAGTCTGGCTGCAGATATTGAGGGTTTAATATATTTTTATTACGGGAAGTAAATAAGAGCGGCATCCGATACAGCCGCTCTGAATAATTTTTGCTTTTATAATTCAACACCCATTTCTTTTAGTAGAAAGTCGGCGCCGCCAACTTTTTCTGTCACCCACAAAACGTAGCGTATATCAACTCCAATAGAACGGCTGTAATCTTCGCTCCATGCAAAGTCGTTTATCGTTGCATCAAAGGCACGGTCGAAGTTTACGCCTATAATTTCTCCGTATGCGTTTAATATTGGGCTGCCGGAGTTTCCGCCGCTTGTGTCGGTGTTATATAAAATTGCAACCGGTACATCGTTAAGTTTTTTGTTTTTAAACTTACCAAAATCTTTTTTGTTATAAAGCTCTTTTACTTTTTTGTTTAGTTTGTAATCGCCGTTTTCTTCCCCTTTTTCAATTACGCCGCTAAGGGTTGTTATCGG
>JAIOIM010000713.1 GCA_019912505.1 Ignavibacteriaceae bacterium | reverse complement strand
ACCCGGCACAGCATCCGAAAGAAAAGTTTCAATCATAAAAAAGAGAGCCGCAAATTATGATTTTACAATTTTTGTTTTATCAATTATTCCCGAAACCTTTATTGTATGATTCATCAACCACTCTTGCGAATTTATTTTTTTCTCCCCCTCATTTACCTCCACTGATTGATAGCTCATATCGGTTTTTAAAGTGCGGGCTTTTACATTATCGAGCAAAGTAACTCTTAAAAGAGTTCTCTTTAAAGTAGATTTTAATTGCTCGTCTTCAATCGGGAATGCAATTTCAACTCGCCGGTCTAAATTTCGCTGCATCAGATCGGCGCTGCTTAAATAGATATTTTCTTTACCAGCGTTATAAAAATAAAATATACGGCTATGTTCTAAAAAGCGCCCGACTATGCTGGTTACTTTTATATTTTCGCTTAACCCAGCAACGCCGGGAACAAGGCAGCAAATTCCTCTAATAATAAGTTCTATCTTTACGCCGTTATTTGATGCTTCGTAAAGCGCCGAGATTAAAGTTGGGTCAACAAGCGAATTTATTTTTATGATGATGTGTGCTTCTAAACCGGCGTTCTTGTTTTCAATTTCGCGCATAATCATATTCAAAAAAGATTCGCGCATATCGATGGGCGCAACAATTAATTTACGAAAAGTTGTCTGCTTGGAGTAACCGGTAAGGTAATTAAAAATATCGGATACATCAGCGCAGATATCGTTATCGCATGTAAACAGACCGAGATCGGTATAAAGTTTTGCTGTTGATGCGTTATAATTGCCGGTAGCGAGATGGACATACCGATGTACGCCATCCGATTCGCGACGGACAACAAGCGTCATCTTTGCGTGAGTTTTTAAACCGACTAAACCATAAACAACATGTACCCCAACTTTTTCAAGTTCGCGTGCCCAAAAAATATTATTCTCTTCATCAAATCTGGCTTTTAATTCTACGAGTACTGCCACCTGCTTTCCCCGTTCCGCAGCTTCTATCAAAGATTTTACAATCGGTGAGTTTGCACCCACTCTGTATAGCGTCTGCTTGATGGCTAATACATCGGGGTCTTTAGATGCTTGTTTTATAAAATCAATAACCGGAGAAAACGAATGATACGGGTGATGAAGCAAAACATCTTTTTGTTTAATGGTTGTAAACACATCTTCGCCGTCTTCAAACGGACGCGGGATAACAGGATAATAAGCTTTTGTTTTTATTTGATGCAGCGGAAGATCGTACAGAATCATAATGTCGCTTAAACCCAAAGGACCATCGAGCACATGCACATCCTCCCTAGAAATAAGAAGGTTCTCCATCAAAGTATCGAGCATAAATGTCGGCATTTTTCGTGCAACTTCAAGACGTACTACACGACCGAAGCGCCTCTGCCGAATATTTTCTTCTATTACCCGGAGAAGATCATCGGCTTCGTCTTCTTGCAGTTCAATATCAGTATCCCTTGTAATTCTAAAACGGTGAGCTTCCACCACTTCCATCCCGGGAAACAGAAGCGAAAGATTTGCTTTAATAATATCACCGAGCCAAATATACTTTGCACAAAATTTTCCGTTGCCGTTTTTGGGAGTTGTTCCGAGAATATGATCAATCTGCATAAGCCGCGGAAGTATACTTGGAACCTTTACGCGTGCAAAATGATTTTCGCCGTTTGGTTTGCGTACCAGTATTGCAAGGCTAAGACTTAAATTTGAAATATAGGGGAATGGTCTGCCCGGATCGAAAGCGAGCGGTGTAAGTACAGGAAAAATTTCTTTTTTAAAATAGTCGGTTAATTTTTCTTTGACGGAATCGGTTAACTCGTTGTAGCGGCTTACAAAAATATTGTGCTCGCGCAAAGCCGGAACAATTTCTTTAGTCCATAGATCCATTGTTTGCTGCAGCATTGGCTTTATTGCTTTTTCAATTTTTTGCAACTGCTCGCGCGGGGTTAACCCATCGATAGTTGGTTCAAGAATATTTGCAGCAACTTGTTCCTTCAAACCGGAAATGCGAATCATATAAAATTCGTCAAGGTTAGAATGAAAAATTGATATAAACTTTACCTTTTCTAACAGTGGAAGTTCAGAGTTTAATGCTTCATCGAGAACGCGGCGGTTAAACTCTACCCAGCTTAAATCTCTATTAAAAAAGTTGTTATGGTCTTTATATTTTTTTAGTAATTCTTTTCCGGTCATTGTTAATTTCTAAAATGAGGCGACAATATAGCTTTTTTTTACTACTTTTTCTGTGCTAAACGAAAGTGTGTAAAAAAGAAATCATCAAATAAAATATCTTTTGTCGGTATTTTTACGCATGAAAATAAGAGTCAGTGTGGATGTCAAGTTACCCGATAGTAAGTTATCTCTTCCAAAAAGCAGGAGAGAAAATTATTAAAACTGTAAAGAGCTCGAGTCTGCCGAGGAGCATTAGAAAACTTAAAAACCATTTACCTGCTTCGGGCAAATGGGCAAAATTTGCAACCGGTCCAACTGTACCGATGCCGGGTCCAATATTTCCAAGACAAGTTGCTGTTGCTCCGAGCGAGGTTTTAAAATCGAGACCCATAAACGACATAATAAGCGACCCGAACACAAATATCAAAATGTAAAAAATAAAAAATGCCTGCACGTTCGAAATAATTTCAAAACTTACCGCTTTACCGTTCACTCTTACAGGTATCACTGCCCTTGGATGAACGACACGTTTTAACTCGAGCAGGCTGTTTTTAAGCAGCAGATAATGACGTATAATTTTTATACCGCCGCCCGTTGAACCAGCGCATCCGCCTATAAAAAGGAGAATGAAAAAAATCATTCTTGAAAAATATGCCCAATTTTCGTAATCGCTGGTTACAAACCCGGTAGTGGTTACAAGAGATACAACGTGAAACAGTGACTGTCTGAATGATTCCTCGAAACTAAATAGATCGTGCGGCAGATGGACTATCATAACAACTATAGCCGCCACTATTATAAACATAGAGTAAAATCTAAACTCGTTATTGTGTTTAAAAAAATCGAACCGACGATGCAGTGCGTAATAGTGAATTGTAAAATTGACCCCGGCGAGAAACATAAAAAATGTGATTACATATTGAATAAATGGGGAAGAGTAAAAACCTACACTTGCATTTTTTGTTGAAAATCCACCGGTTGCCATTGTGGTTAGCGAGTGAGTAATAGCGTCAAAAAACGTCATGCCGCCGATAAAAAGAAGAATAGTTTCGGCAACGGTAAGAATAAAATAAATGCCCCATAACCGTTTTGCTGTTTCGCTTACTCTTGGGTGTATTTTATCTTTTGTTGGTCCGGGCACTTCTGCAATAAATAACTGCATACCGCCTATACCGAGAAGCGGCAGTATGGCAATCGATAAAACTATAATTCCCATTCCGCCGAGCCACTGGGTTAGCGCGCGCCAAAATAAAAGTCCATACGGCATCGCTTCAATATTGGTTAATATAGTTGCGCCGGTTGTTGTAAAGCCCGACATCGTTTCAAAAAACGCATCAGAAAATGATGGTATGGAACCATGAATAATAAACGGAAGCGCGCCGAAAAGCGAAATGAATATCCAGCCGAAAGTTACAATTATATATCCCTCACGTTTGGTAACTTCTTTTGATGATCGGTGACGGGTTAGGTACCAGCCGGCTGCACCGGTTAAGATGGTTATTAAACTGCTTAATAAAATTGCCGTAATATCATTACTGTGGTAATAAATTGAAAACGGAATACCGGCAAGCATAAACAAACCGGTCATCATCAGCAGGAAGCTGATTATATGAATTATTACTTTATATTTTATCATTTGTAGATGACAAACAAATTAGATATTAAAAAACTTTTCAACTTTTTTTGTAGCAGACGGCAAAGAAAATACAACTACTTTATCGTTTGCACATATTTCGGTATCGCCTATTACAATAAAGCTTTCCTTGCCTCTTATAACTCCGCCAATTATAGCTTCTTTCGGAAATCCTAGCAGTTTTACTTTTTTCCCGATTACGGCTGAGCCGGGATGTGCAATGTACTCCAGCACCTCTGCATCAATTCCTTCAAGAGTTGCAATAGCAACAACTTTTTCCCGGCGGATAAAGCGGGTGATATTATTTGCTGCAATTAGTTTTTTATTGATGAGAGAATCGAGACCGATTGTTTGTGTTAGGGGGATGTAGTCAGCTTTATCAACCAGCGCAATTGCTTTTTTTACGCCAAGATGTTTTGCGAGTAAACATGAGATTATGTTTGTTTCCGCATCGTTTGTTAGTGCAATAAAAGCATCCATATCAATTATGCCCTCTTGTGCAAGCAAATCGATATCGCGTCCATCGCCCCGTATTACAAGTGTGTTGTTAAGGTCATCGGCAAGCTCAAAACTTTTTTCTTCGTTCGATTCAATAAGTTTAACTCTCATTTTATCCTGCAAAAGTTTTGCAACCTTTGTGCCTATTTTTCCGCCGCCGAGAATCATTATGTTTTGAAAGGAAAAATTTTCTTTGCCGGCAAGCCGTAAAATATTTTCAACGCCGCCGGGAGTGGTGATTACAAATATCTGGTCGTTTGACAAAAACCTGTCGTTACCGGATGGGATAATTGTTTTAAAGTTCCGATAGATAGCTACAATTCTAAATGTTGTTGTAGAAAACTCACGCGCCACATCTACAACTTTTTTATTAATTACAGGAGCGCTTTTGTCGAGCTTTAAACCCATTACACTAAGCTTGCCGTCTTCAAACTCAAGTATGTCGGTAGCCGCAGTACGTAGTATTAAATTTACGGTTTCATTTGCCGCAAGTTCTTCCGGGTTAATCATAAAATCAATACCGAGTTCGCTAAAATTAATACCTCTTTCAGTATCAAGGTATTCTTGGTTTGAAATACGCGCAATTGTTCTACGAGCACCGAGTTTTTTTGCAAGGATTGCCGTGGTAAGATTAATTTCCTCCGAAGCCGTTACCGCAACAACTAAATCGGTCTTGCTTACATTAGCATCTTTAAGAGTTTTTAGTGAAGTGGATGAACCGTTGATAGTTAATATATCAGTTACCGAATCAATATAGCCCAAGCGTTGACTATCAGGATCAATCGCAATTATATCATGTGCTTCGGTAGAAAGTTGTTTTGCGAGATGCTGACCGACATCTCCCATGCCTGCTATTATAATTCTCATCTTGTTTTCATTTTTATCTTATTAAAGATAAATGAAATTTAGCATAATGTACAAAAAACAAATGAACTCGGATTTGATTATTTGAAATATAAAAAAGGTTTACCCATTTTA
>JAIOIM010000712.1 GCA_019912505.1 Ignavibacteriaceae bacterium | reverse complement strand
CTATACGGCAGAAATGGTGAATCGCCTGTGGCAGTGGTAGCCGCCTGCACACCTAGTGATTGTTTTTATATGGCGATTGAAGCATGCAAGTTAGCTTTGAATATATGTCGCCCGTAATTTTATTAACAGATGGCTATCTTGCGAATGGAAGCGAACCGTGGAAGGTGCCTCATGTGAATGAATTACCTGAAATAAATATAAAATTTGCTACCGAAAAAGAAGGCTTTATGCCTTATTCGAGAGATGAAAATCTTGCTCGTCCATGGGCTAAACCTGGCACGCCTGATTTGGAACATCGTATCGGAGGACTTGAAAAAGCAAACATAACTGGGAACGTAAACTACACCCCCGATAATCATCACACAATGGTGAAGATAAGAGCGCAAAAAATACAAAACATGGTTGCCGATATCCCTGATTTGGAAGTTAATGGCGAAAGCGAAGGAGATTTGCTTGTAGTGGGATGGGGAGGCACATACGGCGCTATTACTGAAGCAGTATTGAAAGCAAGAGAAGATGGTTATAAAGTTTCTCAAGCGCATTTCAGATATCTGAATCCATTTCCAAAGAATACTGCCGAAGTGCTAAGTAAATTTAAAACCGTGCTAGTACCGGAAATTAATCTTGGACAGCTTGCCCACGTATTAAAAGGTGAATTTCTTATTCCGGTAAAGCAGCTAAATATTGTTAGAGGTTTGCCTTTTAGAATCTCCGATATTGAAAGTAAAATAATTGAGCTATTAGGAGGACAAAACAATGACTGATAATTTAAAAGTTGAAGAACAGAAACTTACTGCAAAAGATTTTGCCTCAGACCAGGATGTAAGATGG
The DNA here is from genome assembly GCA_019912505.1 of Ignavibacteriaceae bacterium. Lineage (GTDB taxonomy): Bacteria > Bacteroidota > Ignavibacteria > Ignavibacteriales > Ignavibacteriaceae > CG2-30-36-16. Next base: position 5,749 of record JAIOIM010000712.1, on the reverse strand, counting down.
TGCCCGGGTTGCGGCGATTATTCAATCCTCGCACAGGTTCAGCGTTCATTCCCCGACTTTGTTGGCATAAAAAAGGAAAACATAGTTTGGGTATCAGGAATCGGGTGTTCATCCCGCTTTCCTTATTACATGAACACATATGGTTTCCACGGCATTCATGGTCGTGCACCGGCAATTGCAACCGGCGTTAAATTAGCAAACCCGGATCTCTCGGTTTGGGTTGCAACAGGCGATGGTGATTTGCTTAGCATTGGCGGGAATCATTTTATTCACGCCTGCCGTAAAAATATTGATTTTAAACTGCTCCTTTTTAACAACAGAATTTATGGACTAACGAAAGGGCAATACAGCCCAACATCTGAAGTAGGAAAAGTTACAAAAACCACACCGTATGGTAGCATCGACTATCCTTTTAACCCGGTTTCACTTGCTCTCGGAAGCGATGCAACATTTATTGCAAGAACATTAGACAATAATCCAAAACATCTTCAAGCAATGATAAAAAGAGCTGCTGACCATAAAGGCACCGCTTTTATTGAGATATTTCAGAATTGCGTTATTTTTAATGACGGTGCTTTTGATGAAATTACTGACAAAAAAGTAAGAGGAGATAAATTGCTTTTTCTCGAACATGGTGAGCCGATGGTGTTTGGCACAAACAAAGATAAAGGAATAATATTAGAAGGCTTAAAACCGATTGTGGTTGATATTGCAAACGGCAAATACAGCATTAACGATCTGTTGGTGCATGATGAAACAGACCAAAGCAGACTTTATGCGATGCTTCTTGCACACCTTGATGAAACCGAAGGTTTTCCAACTCCTATTGGTGTTTATCGAAAAATTGACAGACCTACTTATGATGAAGGCGTTGAAAACCAGATTAAAAATGTAACTGCTAAATTTGGTGAAGGCGACCTTGAAAAGGCACTGTTCAGCGGCAACATTTGGGAAGTTAATTAAAAATTAAAAATGTTATTCAAAAAAAACCGGCAGTAATAACACTGCCGGTTTTTTTATTAATGGGTAAAAAAGTTTTTTAGAACTGGAAGATTAATTGCAAATTTTTAAGCGCAGCTTTTGCAAGTGCATGTTTCATAAATTTCTTCATATCCATAGTCAATCGTCAGTTCTTCGCCGGGGCGGATGTCGCGGTATGCAGCTAATATTAAACATTCATCGTCTCCATCGAGCACTTCGCAATTGCAATCGCAGTCGTGATTTATATATTTTATTTTATCGGTTTTAGCGGTATCTATATAGCATTCATCGCCATTCCAAAATATATAAACATTACCGTCTTCATCTTCCCTCCGTTCACATTCGTTGCCGTTAATTGCCTCGCCTTTAATAACCATTATTTTGGAACCTTCGGGCATTGCTACTTCTGCAAATATACCGTACCCGTGTATAGGGGAATTTTCTACAAATACATTTTTTTCAAGGTCACCTTCGAGGAAAATCATTTTTGCTGAACTCCCTTTATACGAACGACCTCTTTCACAAGCGCATACATAAATGAATCTTCAAGAATTGGATAGGTATATTTTACATTTTCGGGTAAGCTTGCACTTTCATAGTCGTGCTTATATAGCTCCTGGTTTGCCGCATCGTAGTAAACAACTTTTTCAATTCCGTAACGTACCGTTTTGAAATTAATAGCGTATAGAATTTTGGATCTGTAAATTTCCCCTTTTATGCCATCGAACTTTAGGGGTGGCTTGTGCATTTGAAGCACCCACATATCTAATTTATCGCCTTCCATTTTATCTAACATAAGTGCATCGTACCACATTTTTTCGCTATCATTTACTATTAGCGGTTTCCATCTGTGTACATCGGTTTGGGCAGATAACGAAAAACTAACGGAAAGAATTAAAATTATAAAAGCAGCAAAAGAAAATTTCATCATAAACTCGTTGATATTAATTATATTACGGGTGCGAAATTAACTAAAATTAACGATATTAAAAACATCACCCGGACTGCATAGTCTAATAATGAAGGATCCATTGTGTCTGTAAAGTATAAAACCTTGTTTTTCGTTCTGATAACATACATAAGCGTATTCCCGCAAATCAGTTTTTCTTCTGATGAACTAATATTTCCACAAACATTTGTGCATCAAACCGATAGCGTTTCACTAAAAATATTTAACCAAACTGATAATGCAGTTAGCATTGAATGGTCATTTGCAGGCAATAGTGAGAGGTTTAGTTCAGGCATTCATTATGTTTCTGTACCGCAGAATGATAGTGCAGAAGTTTTCTTCCGTTATTCTCCGATACATAATATTGAAGATAAGAGTTCCATATTTATCTACAATATCGACACAACAATTTTTGCTGTAATTAAATTATCGGGGAGCGGTAAGTTTGTCGATTCATATTATAACTCGACTTTTAATCTGTACGATACGCAGCTTAAACAAGCATTAACAACTTTAACAAGCGGGCATACTTCCCTCGGCTACAATTCAGCCCGCGATAAAATGTTTATGGAAATTGATAATAAAAAAGTTAACGGGCAGGGTGCTTTGCAAAATACATTAGAATGCGTTTACACCGGCAGGGAAGCGGTTGGTTATACAAGCCGTACTGATGCTCAGACAAATTTTAGTTTCAATACAGAGCACAGCTGGCCACAGTCAACTTTTAATCAAGATGAACCAATGAGGTCTGATTTGTATCATCTATTCCCTACCGATGAAACTGCCAACGGGATTAGAGGCAATCTTCCTTTCGGAAAAGTTGTTTCGAGTGCAAACTGGCAGGTGGGCGGAAGTAAGCGCGGGTACGATTCAACAAATCAATTAGTTTTTGAACCGCGCGATGTTCACAAAGGAAACCTTGCGCGAGGTATGTTTTATTTCCTTACAAGATACCCTCAAAATTACGGCGGCTTTTTTTCAGCACGACAGGAAAAAACATTTAGGCAATGGAATCTATCGGACACAGTTGATACTGCCGAGATGAATAGGAATAACAAAATCGCAACATTCCAGGGAAAGAGAAATCCTTATATAGACCATCCGGAGTTTGCAGATAGAATTTACAGCTTTCTTGGAACCGCAAGACCATCGGTTTACGCTGCCGAAGTTTACCCGATGATATTAAAATTTGATTCCACAGCAGTCGGCGATACATCTGCTATGAATCTTTACATTGTAAATACAGGGAACAGCGAAATGCTTATAAACCAGTTGACCGTTCAACTATCAAATTTTAATGTAAATACCTACGACCATTCAATTCTTCCGGGTATGATTGGGAAAATAAATATACTTTTTATCCCCGACACATCGATAGATTATACATCAAACATTACAATCAATTTTAATAATCAGGTTTTAGTTGCAAAATTAACGGGAATTGGTAAAACGGATATTTCGGGTGTGAACGTTTACGATGAAAAACCTGCCGAATTTTTATTAGCTCAAAACTACCCCAACCCGTTTAACCCATCTACAAGGATTGAATTTTATACTCCGAAAGAAAGTAGCGTACAGTTGCTTATTTATAGTATAACCGGACAGCTAATAAAAACAGTTGTCGATGAAAATATGGAAAGAGGTTTTCATCAAGTTAATTTTAACGGGGAAGGTTTTGCATCAGGGGTTTATTTTTATGTCTTAAAATCGGGCAATTTTTATCAATCAAAATCGATGTTATTACTAAAATGAAAAAGATTTTTATATTTATAATATTTTCCCAAGGGATAGTTATGGCGCAAATTAATTTTCACGAACTCGAGAATAATATTAAAAATAGACTCGATTCAGCTAAGGGCACGTATGCTCTGGCATTCAGAAATTTGCAAACTGGTGAAACCATATTTTATAATGAAAGAGAAGAATTTCACGCAGCCAGCACAATGAAAACGCCTGTGATGCTAGAAGTATTTAAGCAGGCTGCCGAAGGTAAATTTTTACTTGATGATTCTATACTTGTAAAAAATGAAATTAAAAGTATTGTAGACAGCTCATTCTACCAGATGGATATTTCTGATGACGGCGGAGAAAATTTATATAAATTTATTGGCAGTAAAAAAACTATTCGGCAACTTGTTTACGATATGATTACGGTAAGCAGCAACCTTGCAACAAATATATTAATAGACCTCATCGGCGCAGATAATGTAATGATGACGATGCATGACATCGGGGCAAATGTTATAAAAGTGTTGCGTGGTGTTGAGGATATAAAAGCATACGATAGGGGATTGAACAATACTACTGATGCTTACGATCTAATGCTGATATTTGAAAAAATTGCAAATGGCGATGTTGTCAGTAGCGAAGCATGCAAAGCAATGGTAAACATCTTGCTCGACCAAAAGTTTAATTCGCGCATTCCGTCGCTGCTGCCTAAAGAAGTAAAAGTAGCCCATAAAACTGGTTCAATTACAGGGGTAGAACATGATAGCGGAATAATAATTTTGCCGGACGGCAGAAAATATGTGCTGGTAATTCTTTCCAAAAACCTGGATGAATCAAAAAATAATTCTGCAGTGCAGGCTGAGCTTAGCCGAATGATATATGATTATGTTATTGAGAAATAGTGTTTGCAAAAAATACCGAACATGTGCATAAGCATTTAGTGCTTCAAATTTAAATTAACAGGCAAGCCTTCCATTTTCATAATTTTTAAAGCGTTGGTTGTCGGGCACGGACCTTCGCGAAGTTTGTAGTCAAATATCATTTTCCCTTCGCTTGCTTCCTCCCTAAAGTGATAGTTAAATATTCTACCTTTATTTTCCAAACTTGTTAATTCAAGGTCGTGCGTGGTAATTAGCCCTGAGCCATTAAGTTTTATTATTTCGTTTATGTATGAGCGGCTGCCTTCTAATCTTTCGCGGTTGTTAGTTCCCTTGAATATCTCATCTATCAAATAAAATACAGGGACGTTGTTGTTTAATTTAAGATTATCGAGAAGCATTTTTAACCGTTTTACTTCTGCATAAAAATAGGAAATACCGTCAGTAACCGAATCACTTATTTTTATACAAGAAAATAATCTTATAGATGTAAAAGACATCTTAGAAGCATTTGCGGGTCCGCCGGCATTTGCAATTACAATATTTGCCCCGAGGCATTTAATGAATGTGCTTTTACCCGACATATTGGATCCGGTGACAATACATACTTTATTTTTACCATCAAGCGAAAAATTATTTTTAACACTATTGTCATATGGGATTAATGGATGCGCGATATTTTCGGCATTTAAAGAAAAATTATTTTCTACTTTAATAAACGACGGAAAAATATACTCCGGGTTTAATGAGGCAAAAGTTGCAATTGAGTTTATTGCTTCGAGTTCATAGAATAAAGAAAGCCATTCATCAATTTTTTCTGATAAACTATATTTAAGTTTTTCAAGTTTAGCTGCAAAAAAATAATTCCAAGGGAATACAAAATTTAAAGTAATTGCCGTCAACGGGTTTTGTTGAAATGCAAAAGCTGTATTTATTCTGTTCAGTTGTTTAAAATAAAAACCGGGCGAGTTTTTTTTGTTTTTAAAAGTGCTGCAAAATTTTTCGGCATGTTTATTTTTCCCAAAATTATAATTTTCTAAAAAGTTGAAAATCTTATAAAACCTCCCCAGTTCTTCTTCAACTTCCAATATCCGCTTAAAGGACTCTTTTGTTTTAGTCGAATTTAAAAAATAAATTCCGATATAAATTAAAAATGTAATCGAAAAATAGGGAGGAATAATATTTAATGCCCATAACAGAAAAAGTATAAAGT
>JAIOIM010000711.1 GCA_019912505.1 Ignavibacteriaceae bacterium | reverse complement strand
CTGTATAATGTATAAAAAACTCTGCAGAAAACTTCTATTATTGTTTTGTGTATTAGATTACCTATCATCGGCAGTCTGATAGTGTACTTATCGAGAATCATTTTCCCTTTGTCCGTTTTAGCAAACCGCCAGAGCACTAACGGCGGCAAAATAGTAATTATGGTAACGAGCATTTTGTTCGACATTAAAAAATCGCTTATCTTTAATGTAAATGCGGTCATTGGTGGTAAATCGATTTTAAATTTCACAAACAGTTTTGCTGTTTCAGGAAAAATATAACCGACATAAAAAAGCACTGCTAAAAGTAACACAAACAATGTAACCGAAGGAGTGATAAGCGCGCTTCTTAAACTTTTCCTAAACTCCTGTCTTCTATCTAAAAATTTTGCTGTGGCTTTATATATCTCCGACATATTACCGCTCTTTGATGCAAGCCCAAGCATGTAGGCGGTAAACTTTCCAAATATCGATTGATATTTTAAAAAGGTAGTTTCACTATCAGCGCCTTTTCTAAGCTCGTTATTAATATCCTTTAGTGTTTCTTTTAATGTTTTGTTTTGCGTATCGTTTATTAATAGTGTAAGAATTTCGCCATAGGGCAATTTTTGCTCTAATAACTCTGCGCTAATTTTTACAAAAGTAACAATTTCTGCCTGCGGCGGGTTCATCTTAAAATCGAGAAGTTTTCTATTTACAGAAAGAACCGTATACCCTAACCGTGAAAGTGCGTTTTCAACTTCTTCTTTTGTATATGCTTTTTGCTCCCCGCGTACCGGCTTTTCATTCCCTTTTTTTGCACGGTACAAGAAGGTTTTCTTTTTTTCAATCTTTGTTATTTTTAACTGATTTTTCTCGGCTAAACGAATAATTTTCTTTTTGCCGTCAGAAAATTTATCAGCGGTTAATGTTCCGTTGATTACCTGACCGTTGGTTTTATTTGCAGTAAACTTTAATTCAACCATTTTTTTTCAATTAATTATCTTAAATAACATTGTTTTTTTTATTATTGGCATATATAAATTAAATCAACAATGTTGGGGTATAAAATAAATAATTTTGTAATGATTTGATAGTTAACAAAAATATTAATTAACAAAAAATTTTAGGTAAAAAAAAAGCCGGAAAACTCCGGCTTTAATGAAAACTTTAAGTATATGATTAAGGAGTAACCACTATGGAAATGGCTGTGGGGCTAACAGTAGCCGTCAAGCTTACACCCGTTCCTCCCGCCCCGACTCCCACGATTGTTACACTTTGAGCAGCTTCGGTGAAAGCATAAGTGCCATTATCGGTAGTTTTCAAATTAGCTGGCAAAGTTGCTACAAAACCTGTGAATGTGTTTGAGCCACCGCCCATTGAGGTTGGCTTTCTATAGAAACCCTGTGCCATTGCACCTAAATTATTTAAATCCGCATAAACGGCATCTCTATTAGCATTTACTGATTGTGCCTGGAATAAGTTAATTCCAACTACGATAGCGATACCAACTATGATAACACCGAGAACGATTAAAAGAAGTTGTTGTTGGCCCATAAGAGCTCCTTACGATTTTGTTAATGAATAATTAAATTAGTGAACTATTTCCGTTGTAAAACCATTTTTTGTAATTGTTACGTTTACTTCTATGGAGTCGGTACCGACAACTACTTCATTACCGACTCCGTGTAAAATTACATTGTCAGCGTTTATAGTAGCATTAAATGTGCCATTCTCAGAAGTCTTAAGTTTTTCGGGTATATCCCAGCCAATAAAACTTTTACCTCCGCCGCCGAAATTAGTTGGCATTTGGTAATAAGATAACGCTAGCTGCCCAATTGTAACGCATTCGTTTATTAGTATGTCTCTCTTAGAAACAATTGCATTTTCTCTAAAAATACCTATCGAAACAGCAATAGCCAGACCGACCACCACAATTCCAAGTAAAACAAATAATAATTGTTGTTGACCCAAAACTTATATCAAATCGCTAATTTATAAATATTTTTAAGATATACTTAAAATATTATGCCATAAGCCTATATAATTTACATCATTCAAAACCTCGTTAGCAAATTTTGCTATGTAATTATTACGTGTAATCATTACACGTCAGGTAAATTTTTCCGTTTATAAGTTAAGCTAAAAAAATTACTGGATCAAAATTACGGAATCGGTAATTATTTTCTCGTTTTGAGTCTCCAATTTTTGAAAAGGGCTGTTTATCTTAAAATTTTGCTCAGATTACTCGGCATACAAATTGTACTAAATAAGTATTAAAATTTAATCACTTGAAGTAAATATGAGCGGAACACAAATGTTTTTGGTAATTGG
>JAIOIM010000710.1 GCA_019912505.1 Ignavibacteriaceae bacterium | reverse complement strand
TGCAAATACAATAACATTTAAACCAAATTGCAACTGCCGTGTGTTATCAAGTGGTCCGCCTAAAGAAGGAGGATTGCGGGGCCACTGCCCCCAGGCTTTATTATAACCTTTGCTGCTTAGCAATACAACCAATCTTCCATTCATAAATACTCCTTCCAAATAATCATATTTTTCTTTGTAAGGATGATTAGGGTTAGGTCTTACTTCATCTTCACCGGGGGGCGCACCGCTGAAATCTTCCCAGCAATGGTACAACCAATGGCTGCCCGGTATTTTTTCAAATTCGCCATCGTAGCCGAGAGCTTCTTTTATCATCTGTCTGCTTTTTTGATTAAAAGAAGCCCAGCGTGCAGCATAACCATCATCGATAAATAAGAACCCGCCGCTGCGTAAATATTTTTCAAGACCTTCAACTTCTTTTTTAGTATATAACGGTTCAGTTTCAGAGCCCATCATATAAAGCATCGGCACTTCAAGTAACTCTTTGGCATCAAGGCGTATTGAGCCTTTTAATGTTATATCCAATTTAGTATGCGCTTCGGCATATTCTACAAGCGCCGGTAAAGCCTGCGGAACAACGTTCCAACCTTCTTCATTGTTTTCATCAACTTTGCTGCCGCGGTAACGTAGCTGAAAAAATTCGAGATAACCGCTTATATCTTTTTTGTTTTTGCCTTGCTCTACCCAGCCGTAAAAACGATCTTGAAAATTAGAATAATCAATCAACTCATCTTTAAGGCTGCCGAGCGATTTTGTACCAGCCCGTGTGTTTGAAATTTCCGTTGCAATATTGGGTCCGTAAAATTGTTGTTTAGCCGAGAATGACCTATCGACAAGTTCGCCCGGTCTACCGAGTGAACCAAGCGCCGTTCCGCCATGTGAGGATGCAGTAGTCATTGTTCTCGGCATCATACTCATGCGCTGCTGCGAAACGCGGCGCTGCATATTTCGTTCTACAATTTTTGGAGTTTTCTGAAGCTCCATCTGTTTCTGTAACCGGGGCGCGCGCTGAATAAACTTTACAGTAGTAGGCGGTCTTTTTTTCTCAACAATTTCTGATTTAAGATTAATGTTAAGAATAATCGGCATCATGTGCACAACCAAACTGACTGCAACAAACAATAAAAGCTGCTTCCTAACAGTCATTACTGTTTTATGCAGATACTCCGAAAGTTCATAACCTGGTATTTTAAAGATCTTTTCTACCATAACCGTTAGGTACCGGGCTTCTTCTCTTTTTCATCCGTAGCAATTGCAAGCTGCTCTATACCTACAACTTTAGCAGCGTCCATAACATTAACTACAATACCGTGAAGCGATTTTTTGTCTGCTTTAATAATTAAAATTTTGCTGCCGAAAATATCTTTTTGAATTCTCAATTGTTCTTCAAGGTTTTCGCTTGTTACCATTGTGCCGTTAAGGTCTAACTCACCTTTTTCGGATATGGTAATCGAAAGATCTTTTTCCGGCGGTGCATCACTCGTGGATGCCTGTGGAAGATCAACTTTTAAACCGCTTTGTACGGCAAAAACGGTTGTAACCATAAAGAAAATTAATAGCTGAAAAACGCAATCGATTATCGGCGTCATGTCAATTTGCAGTTCTTCTATTTTTCTAGCTTTTTTAGCCATAATCGGAAACCTTTATTAACTCAAATCAACTGTTACGTTTAAATTTTTCTTTACTTCTCCGGCGAGTTTAACAAATTCCTCTTCCGAAATATTCAGTTCTACTCGTTTTGCTTTTAGAAATTCTTCTTCTTCTTTGTTCAATACACCGTCTCTGTATGCCGTCATCAACATTGCTTTGTATGTTGAAAGGCGTGCAAGATCTCTTAGTATATAGTTTATAAAATGGTTTGAAAATGGTTCCAACTTTGAAACAATTTTTTCCATTTTTCGTTTTAAGAAACTATACGATAAAACTGCCGGAATAGCAACAATAAGACCGGCGGCAGTGGTTAAAAGGGCGATAGAAATACCGCCGGCAACAACTGCAGGGTCGCCTTTTCCGCCTTTGGCTATTTCATCGAAGGATGAAATCATACCCATAATAGTTCCGAGTAAACCGAGAAGTGTTGCAACACTGGCAATAGTATTTATTACAGGCAGAAACTCCTCGAGGTATTCTCTTGCAGAATCATCAGCCGTATCTAATAAACCGTTACGCATATCTAATATCGGGCGTTTTTCTTCAACAAAAAACTTATACCGCATTATTATACGAAGGAAGACAAATTTTAATATCCCCTTCCCTTTTTTAATATGCTCTTCAACTTTTTCTATATCGCCGTATTGCTGAATTACGCCTTCAATTTCATTTAAGTACTCGTTAGTTTTTGCGCTATTGGGTACGCTAAAATATTTATACAATCTTTCAATTAGTACACCGACTGTTATAATAGAAAATATAAAAAGCGGAATCATAATTTCAGGACCGCCTTTTAGTATAGTATCCACTAACCAGTTATCGGACAACCAGCTTCTACCGGCATCAGCATCTTGTAGTAATAAAATGAAATTCATTTATTTATTTTCCTCCGACTTATATAATTTCGTTTTCAATATTTCGATTATAAGTAATTATCTTGTATCCATTCAAGGTGCTCTTTTGCAAAATTTACAGCACCGCGTTCATTGTCATCTTCACTTTTAGAATAGTTATCGATAATTTGTTTGTACCACCTTGCGGCAGCTCTAAAATCTTCAAGCATCTCATAAGATGCAGCTATATTTACCTGACATCCAACAGCTATGCTTGCATCAGGATACTTTTCAAAAAGCTTTTTAAGTTCTTCAATTGCTTTTTCATAATTTCGCGCATCAAATAACTTCATTGTTTTTTCATATTCCATGTAGCTGTTTATTTGGGATAGATCGTAAACTAATTTTTTTGTCTCATCAGCTTTTTCATAATCCGGAAATTTTAGAAGCAATTCATTATACGCATCCGCAGCGTTTTGATAATCTTTTAGG
>JAIOIM010000709.1 GCA_019912505.1 Ignavibacteriaceae bacterium | reverse complement strand
ATACTATGGCAAACCATAAATCGGCGAAGAAAAGAATTAAGACATCGGAAAAGAGACGCGTAATTAATAAAAGCGGCGAATCTAAACTCAAAACAGTTGTAAAAAAAGTAATGGCAGCAACTGAAAAAGCAGAAGCCGAAAAATCATACAAAGAAGCAATTGCGTTACTTGATAGAGGTGTAAATAAAGGTCTATTGCATATCAATACAGCATCCCGCAAAAAAGCGGCATTAACAAAATATATTAACAGCTTTACCGCTGAAACTGCAGCCGAATAAGAAATTTATATTGAATTTTATTAAAGGCTCTTCTTTTCGGAAGAGCCTTTTTTTGTAAAGTTTTATAAATCTTCTATAGCGTCAATACCTCCCGGCATCGGAAGGTAAAATCTAATAGGCTGCGTGGAGCCATCCCGTTTTACAATTTTATCTACCCTCTTTTTTATAATAACGCTGTGTTCAATCTGTATTTCGTCTTCTATAATTGAGCCGAAAATATAACTGGTACCCTTTATCAATACATTTTTACCAATACGCAGCGGGTATTCATCACTGCCTGTCATGTTTACGCTTGATTCAATTTTTGAACCTTCACCTATAACAATATTTCCTTTTATAATATCACCCCCAAGGATTTCAACATTATCGCCGATTGTAAATGTTTGATGCGGGAAACTTGATAAATGAACATTTTGCCAAACAACAATGTTTTTACCAAAATGAACATTGCCCGATACAAAAACATTTTTTTTCAACTCGATATTATAATTTAGCTTTACACCTTCGCCGATGTAAACACCGCGACCTATTTTGATATCGAGAGGAATATTTTTTTTGTCCATTTTGAGTATGTACTCAATAACCGATTCGTGAATAAAGAAGTCGTCCGGGTCATCAATTTCTATAATATCTTTTAACTCGGCATAAACTTTATGTCGTGCAACTTCTTCCATCTCTTTGAGTACAGATTTGTTATTAAAACCCATAACAACATACTGCTCTGCTGGGCTAACAGCCTGCACAGTATAATTGTGCTGATTAAATAGCGCTATTAAGTCAGTAATATAAATTTCGTTTTGTGCATTGTTGCTCGATATTTTATCAATCAGTTCTACAAGATGTTTATACTTAAATGCATAAACGCCTGAGTTAAATTCGGGGTTCTCAATAAGTTCCTTCTGTGTAAAAGTATAAAACTTACCACCGAACTTAACGCGGTAAGGTTTGCCTTCTGAAATTGATAAAATATCTTTATGCTCAATAATTTCTATAACTTTTCCTTCATCTTCACCCGAAGGCATTCCGTTTTCATCAACAGCTTTAACGCGAACAATTCTTCCATAGCTGTTATCCTCAGGGTTTCCTTCAAACAAACCGGTTAGCACCATCATATCAGAATTTGAAGAAATAAAATCTTCACGGAATTTTACCATCGTTTCTTTGTTTATAAGTCCCATGTCCCCGGGTAGTACATAAACAATTCCGTCAAAAAGTTCGGCATCAATTTTTTGAAGAGCTACCTGTACTGCATGTCCGGTGCCGTTTTGTGTTTCCTGATAGGCAAAAACATTGGCTTCTCTTTTTCCTATCACCCCGGCAACATCTTTCGCTTTTATTCCGACCACTATGATGGTATTAATATCTTTTATGCCGCTCCTGCTTGCGTTATAAACGCGCTCAACGGTGGAAACTTCCCATATTTTATGAAGCATTTTTGAGCGGTGGGATTTTATTCTTTTGCCATGTCCGGCAGCAAGTATTATTGCTACTTCGTGGTTATCATAATTAATATTAGATGACAGTTTATTTAAATAATCAACAACAGGTATTTGTTCTTTAACTTCCATTAATAGTCTCCGTTTTCAAAATCGGTAAATAAAGTGGTACAAATTAAATAATGGGGTATGCTTTTGCAAACATATAGAAAGGCGGACAGAAAGCACTCAAAAAAACAATTAAATTTATTGGGGGAGATTTTCATTCCCTGCACGCTTTTCAATTTTGCTGCTGCTGCTCCAAACCGTTGATTACACTAATCGCGAAACTGCATTTCGTAAAACTTGCGGTACAATCCTTTTTCATCTTCAATAAGATGTTCGTGTTTTCCTTCTTGAATAATCTTTCCTTTTTCAAGCACAAGTATACGCGTTGCGTTGCGAATTGTACTTAACCGATGTGCAATAACAATAGATGTACGGTTTACCATCATTCGTTCTATTGCCTCCTGTACAAGAAGTTCGCTTTCGTTATCGAGAGCTGAGGTAGCTTCATCAAAAATCATTATTTGCGGATTTTTTAATATTGCTCTGGCAATTGAAAGACGCTGCCTTTGTCCGCCCGAAACTTTTAACCCTCTTTCACCGATAATTGTATCATAACCTTTGGGCAGTTCCATTATAAAGTTGTGAGCGTTCGCCGCTTTTGCTGCGTCAATAATTTTATCGAATGAATAATTACTCAAACCGTAAGCGATATTATTTGTAATTGTTTCGTTGAAAAGAATAGTTTCTTGTGTTACAATTCCCATCAAGGTACGCAGGTCTTCAATTTTAATAATTTTTGTGTCCATTCCGTCTATTAAAATTCTTCCGTCGGTCGGGTCAAAAAAACGCGGGATTAAGTCAACCAGCGTAGATTTACCGCCGCCGCTTGGTCCAACAAGCGCTATTATTTCGCCATGTTTTACTGTAAAGTTTAATTTATTTAACACTAATTCTTCAGCGTCATCGTAATGGAATGAAACATTTTCAAATACAATTTCATTTTTAAATTGCAAAAGTGGTTTTGCATCAGCCACATTACTTATGGCAGGTTTTGTATCAAGTATTTCAAAAATTCTGTCACCGGCGGCGCTTGATTCCTGTATGCGGTTGTTCACTCCGCTTAATTCTTTTATCGGGGGCATCATCTGGAATATTGCAAAAAGAAATCCGAGGAACTCGCTTGCTTTTAGTGTATGCTGTTCAAGTACAAGCACGCCGCCGTAATAGATAATTACCACGCCTACTATCACACTAAGAAATTCCGTTATTGGAGATGATGCATTTCTGATACGAACAATACGGAGCATCAGTTTAAAAAAACTATACGTTTCATCGGAAAATTTTTTGTTCTCATAATTTTCCATTCCAAAAGCTTTTACAATTTTCACACCCGAAATTGTTTCCTGGAGTATGCTTGTAATATCAGCCATCTTTGCCTGAATAATTGCGCTGTACTTGCGAAGCTTTAACCCAATCCAGGAAATAATAAGCATTGAAAAAGGAAGAATTGCAAAAGCAAACAGAGTAAGCCTCCAGCTTATAGCCACGGCAATGCCGAAAAAAACTATAATAGAAAGGGGTTCGCGTATTAAATTTAAAAAAGTTGCAGATATGCTCGACTGTACAATGTTTACATCGTTGGTTATTCGCGATATCAAATTGCCTACCCGTTCCTTTTTAAAGTAGCTCATGGGAAGTTGATGAAGATGTCTATAAGCTGCGTTGCGTAAATCTTTCATCGTTCCCTGTTCTACAAAAGCAAGAAAGTAAGCCTGCATATATCCGAAAATATTTTTTGCAAAAAATGCGAACAACACAAGCACACAAATTTTCATTAACGCTTCTAATTTGTTCCCGCTAAAAACATAATCGTTAAAGGTTTTACTTATATCTTGCTCTATATCTTTTATCCAATCAGGCATTATCCCTTTGGCTGCATCGATGGTTGTGGCGGGTTTTTCCACCTGCCCGATTTTGGGAGATTCCTGAAAAAGAGTATCAAGCAGCGGGATAGTTAAGTAGACCGATGCACCGTTTAGCACGGCGAATAAAATTGTACAAACCACCGACAATGCAAGATGCTTCCAGTATGGACGGACGTATTGTAATATTCTAAAATATGTTTTCAATTATTTGCCGTAATCTGGTAATTCAGGAATATATTTAATGCCGCACCCGCCGATTTTTTTTACAACATTAAATTGTTTTAAAGTTTCAAGATTTATCATATTAATTTTTGATTTTGATTCAAAACCAGTGTCGAATATTAAAGTATTATTTATGATTAAAAAATTCTTAACGCCCCCGCCTTCCCAATATTTTAGAATTTCTTTTTTTACGGGTGAATAAATTAAAAGTTTTGACGATTCCGGTTTGTCAGTATAAAGCGTTTTGTTGGAAGGTGAAACATCCGCGGTTGTAAAAACTAAATTCCCGTCAGCCGTCCATTGAAACTGCCTGAGTTTTTGAGTTGTGGAAATTATATCTTCGTTTTTGCTTTCACCAATTATAACCTTATACTTATTAACCGAGTCAATTTCTACCACAAATTTATTAGTTCCATCCGGCGACAAATTACTTTTTTCGGCTCTTGAAGGCATCGGGTATCCATCCGAAGTTAAATCATAAATTTTTGTTTCATCGCTTAACAACTTGCCGAACACATTATATATCTGTTTCTGCTGATTTATATATGTAGCAACTTTATCATCGAGTGAGTTTAGAAAAATTGAAAACGTATCATCGGTTTCCCACCTTGTATAAACTTCCATACCGGAGCCGATTAATTTTACAAAATTAACCTGGTCTGTTTTTGTGTTAAGAATATAAAGCCTTACTTTTTTTATATACGGAAAAGCCCCCGTCCGCCCATAATGTTTTGCGGTTATAAAAAAGGCGCTCTTCAAATCTTCCGAGTAGGATAGTTCTATAACCCGCTCATTTTTTGACGACCAAACAATTTTGTTTTTTTTTGTTTCAAATGTGTATTTGAATATGCCGGGAGTATACAATGCACGTGCGACAAAATAAAACTCATTCGGCAAAACTTTTTTATTCATTGCACGTTCGGTAATGGATACGGGCTTCTCATCTTCTTTATTATTACAGCCCACTGAGCAAAGTAATATTAATATAAAGGCTAAATATTTATACATAACCATAACCAGCTAAACTCAAAAAAAAATTCATTATCAAGTTAACGAAATCTATAAAAAATCCCCATAAAGGAGAGTAAATGAAAACCAGTAAAATTATTGAGCCGTACAGACCGAGGTTTAAAAGCTTTGCCGTTATTTTATTAGGAAAAACATCATAAAGAATATGCGAACCGTCAAGCGGCGGAATTGGTAAAAGATTAAACGCAAAAAGAAAAATATTTAAGAACATGCCGTACCAAAAAACACGAAGAACAAAATTATTATTGAGCAAATTAAATGCACCCAACAAAACAAATAATAGAAGGAAAACAATGGCGAGCAACAGATTGGATAATGGCCCGGCAAACGATACAAGCGCATCATCCCTGAAAGTGTTTTTAAAATTTCTTCTGTCAATTGGTACCGGTTTAGCCCAGCCAATCATCGCAAAGCCGGAAATAAAAGTTGCCAGCGGAACAATAAGCGAACCAACGAGGTCAGCGTGTTTTATCGGGTTCAGCGAAAGCCTTCCCATATTTTTTGCGGTATTATCGCCAAGTCTTGAGGCAATAAATGCGTGAGCAAATTCGTGTATAGCTATTGAAACCAAAAACAACGGGATGAAAAGAATTAAAAAAATAATCTTCTCGCCTATTTGAATAAAACCTAAATCCATTATCCTCTCGGGTGAAAATCTCTGTGTACTTGTTTAATATATTCTCTGTCGATATGCGTATATATTTGTGTTGTGGAGATGTCCGAATGACCCAGCATCTCCTGCACAGCGCGTAAATCGGCGCCGCCTTCTAACAGGTGGGTTGCAAACGAATGACGGAACGTATGCGGGTGTACCGGCTTTGAAATTCCTGCTAGTTTAACATACTTATCTACAATTTTCCATATTCCCATTCTTGAAAGTTTTGTCCCCCGACTGCTAAGAAGAAGAATGTTTCCGCTTTTCATTTTTTTTTCGAGCAGTGGTCGGCTGCTTTTTAGGTATTCATTTATCCAACCAATAGCACTGCTGCCGATTGGTATAAGCCTTTCTTTTGAACCTTTGCCGATTACCCTAATTATTCCATCACTCAAATAAAGATCGCTGATTTTTAAATTAATTAACTCGGATACGCGCACACCGCACGCATAAAATATTTCGAGGAGTGTTCTATCGCGTATACCTAATTTATTTTCAACATCCGGTTTAGCAAGCATTGCTTCTACCTCCTGCACAGAAAGTACGGCAGGCAGATTTTTTTCTAATTCAGGAGCTGGTACCCTTTCAACAGGATTTTCTTCAATATAGTTATTCATGTGAAGAAATTTAAAAAATCCCCGAAGTGAAGAAAAATACCTTGCCGCGCTGCTGCTGCTTAAACCGATATTGTAGAGGAGTTTAAAAAAACTATTGATGTGCTGTTCTTTTATCTTTGACGGGCTGTTGATGTTTGAGCCTGATAAAAATTGAATGAACGCATTTAAATCTGTGCGATAAGATGTTATTGTATTTTCAGAAAGATTTTTTTCTAATCTAAGTACCGCAAGATAATCTCTTAAAAAACTATTCATGAACTTTTTTTACTGCCGGATTTGCCCTGCTCCATTTCATCTTGTTTTGGGTAACGAATACGCCGGTGATGCTGACCCAACAAAATGCTGATGAATGCCTCTTTAATCTTATCAACATCGCTAAAAGTTAAAGGCGACTCATTTAGTTGACCATCTTCAATACGACTTTTAATAATCATATCAATTAAATTTTCAACTTTAACCGGGTCCGGGTTATCAATCGAACGTACAGCAGATTCACATCCATCGGCGAGCATTATTATCGCGGTTTCTTTTGATTGCGGTTTAGGTCCGGGATATGTATAGTTTTCAATTTTAACTTTTTCTTCGCCGTAAAGATTTTTTGCTTTATCGTAAAAAAAAGAGATGACCATAGTACCGTGATGCTGCGGAATAAAATCAATTATCTCTTCGGGCAATTTGTATTCGCGGGCAATATTAATTCCTTCATTAACGTGTCTTACAATTAAACTGACGCTTTCTTCGGGAGTTAAATTTTCATGAATATTTTGATTGTTGAGCTGATTTTCAACAAAATTTTGTGGAGTCAATATTTTACCAATATCGTGATAGTATGCTCCCACACGCGCCAGCAAAGGGTTTGCACCGATGCGTTCGGCGGCAGTTTCCGCAAGTGTTCCCATCGTCATTGAATGGTTAAAAGTGCCGGGAGTTTTTCGCGCAAGTTCTTTTAACAGCGGTCTATCGAAGTTAGTAAGTTCGAGCAATGTTAAATCGGTGGTAATATTAAAAATTCTTTCAAAGAAAATTAACAGTCCATAAGTAAGTACCGGACTTATTAGGGCATTTGTTCCTGCAAAGGCAAACTCGACCAATATTGTGTCCCATGCAGCAAAACGCTCAAGCCCGAATGCAAGTACCGCTACAGTATACCCTGCCAAAATGAAGACGAAACTTCTAAAAATTTGCGAGCGGTTTTTTATATCGCGTACAGAATAAACCGCAAGGGCTCCTGCAAACAGGTTCATTGTAGCAAATGCGTAATCGTTGCCGCGTAATGCCCCGGCAATAAGTGCCATAATAACTGTAGAATAAAAACCAATTCGGGAATCGAAAATTATGGTTAGAAGCATTGAAGCTGCCGGAATAAAAATAAGATAGTGCATCGGTGCAGGCGTTGCAATTTTATTTACTAGCAGGGTGATAAACGCAAGGAATAAAAACGTGGTGGCAAGCAGAAGAATTCTTTGATTATCGTTAAAAATCTTTTTCCTAAACAGAAAAATATATATAGTAATAAGCGTTAATAAAAAAGCGATATGCAAAAACTTCCCGACCATCTGCAATACATATCCATCAGTTCCTATCCGTTCTGCTTTTGCTTCTTTATAAGAATCTATTTTTAATTTTGCATCGCGTGTAATTCTATCGTGGGTTGCAATAATACGTTCGTTCTCATTAATAATACCAACATACTTCGAGACATTATTTTGCGCCTGGTTTATTTCCTCAGCGGTCAATGCTTCGCTAAAAGTAATATTTGGAACCACGAAGTGAGAAGCGTATTCTAATAAAGCTCTTTTTATCTCATGCGAATAATCAAGTCTGCTGATTGAAGATTGTATCTCAAACTTAGCAGCTTCAATATCGTTAAATGATGACCTTGCTTCTATTTTATCTACATTTCCTATTCTTACGGCAATACTGTCTTTCCTAATTCCATCATGCGGTAAACTCAAAACACCTGCGCTATAAACATCGGCAATAACATTTTGAGCTGTGGCAAATATTTTATTTAAGTTTACGTTCTTCCCTGCCGTAAGGTTGCGTTCCTGTCGTCTAATGTTAATAAGGGTATTGAATACATTAGCACTTAAGAATGTCGGGTTAATTACTCCCTGTCTATTTTCAAGACCAATTGAGCTATCTATTATGCTTATAAGGAACCGGGAATAGTTTTTTATCGAATCGATGCTAATAGTTGTCTGTTCATCGTTTCTAATGAACACCGGGTAGACACCTTCGGCAGCCTGTTTTAGCTCGTACTTGTAAACCTCCGGGTCTTTGATAATTGGAAATGAAAAGGGCGCAATAAGATCGCTCTGAATCCATATAGTACCTTCGGTAACCTCTGACTCCAACGATTCGCCTTTTGGAAACATCAGCACAATTAGTATTACCGTAACCAAACCAATTAATAGTTTGATTCTTAAACTTTTTCTTATGTCGAACTTTTCATCTCTCATTATTTTTTTGTTTTAGCTTTAAGTACCATTTCTAAAAACTCTGCTACGCCGTTATTATTATTATCTTTATCTATTAAAATGTCTGCCATACGCTTTAACTCCGGCACAGCATTTTCGAGCGCTACTTTTAACGCTTTTGTTTGAAACAAACTTAGATCGTTATACCAATCGCCTATAACGGCTGTTTGCTCAATAGGTATATTCAATTTTTTTATAAGTCTCAGCAACGCTTTTCCCTTTGATGAACCACGGCGTCTTAACTCAAGATAATAAATACCTCCATATTTTTGAGATTTATAATGAGTGCTGTTTAATCCCGAAGTAAAAGGAAAAGCAAACTTATCTTTTATTAACTTAATAGACGCTTTATTATCACTGGCAAAGATAAGTTCAAGCGTTCTTTCAGTAAAAGCATTGTACGATGGAATCTCCTCATAAGGCGCTCCGAATTTATCAAGTATCTGCGGAACAACCGTATTAGTCTCGGTATAATATATAGCATCTGCATGGCACAAAGCAAGGTTTACCAAATATCGGTCGGCAAGTTTTATTGCTCTTTTAATATGCTTTTCTTTTATAAAAGACTCGTATATGGTTTTACCTTCGGCGTAATCCTTTATCATCGAGCCGTCAAGCGAAATGAGCGGTGTATCTATATTAAGTTCTTTTGCGTAACCGGTTAAAGCGCAATGAAGTCTGCCGCTTGCAAAAGAAAATCTAACGCCAATATTTTCTAACTCGGTTATAACCTGTTTTGTTTTGTCGGAAATTTCGCCGGTCATGTCTAATAATGTGCCGTCAAGATCGAAAACAACAAGGTTAATATTTTTTAATTTGTTTTCTATATTCATTTTTTTATTTGATTACTGTTTTCCATCCGCGAATTGATAAGTTTTTATAAATTATAAAAACAGAAATTATCGCAGCTATAAAATAAAGCAAAAGTTTGTTATAATCTCCGAATAAAAGACTGCCGGTACCAAGCAGCATACTGTAAACTAAAATAACACCAAAGAACCAGTTTACGAACATTGCAAAAAATCCGGTGTCGCTTTTTACATCAGGCAATTTTGAAGATATCTTTTTCCATAAAATTCCGCCGGGATGAATTTTTCGGTAGAAGGATAAAAGCACCTCCTCATCTGTCGGTTTTGTAAGAAATGTAACAACAACCCAAACAAATGTCGTCACCGAAACAAGATAAAATAACGATATCGGAAAAGCAATATCATAATACCTTAACAGCGGCAGAAGAACAAACGGCGTTATCATTGCGGAAATTTCACTCCACGCATTTATACGCCACCAAAACCACCTTAAAATTAAAACTGAACCAACGCCGGCGCCGGCTTCCATTATAAACTCCCACGCGCCGGAGATGCGCGTTATAAAAAGTGTAACCACAATAGACACAACCATTAGTATCATCGTCATCACGCGCGAAGCAAAAACATAATGTTTTTCTTCTCTATTCTGTTTTATAAACCGTCTATAAAAATCGTTTATAAGGTACGATGTGCCCCAGTTAAGCTGGGTTGCAATAGTACTCATGTAAGCTGCAAAAAAAGCTGCCACTAATAATCCCTTTAACCCAACAGGAAGAAAATCATTCATCGCATAAATGTATCCAAGTCCTTTTTCATTCGGCCCGAGATGCGGGTAAAGAATTAAAGAACAAAGACCAACAAGAACCCACGGCCAGGGACGTATTGCGTAATGTGCTATCTGAAAAAACAAAGTTGCAAAGAGAGAATGTTTTTCATCTTTAGCCGACATCATTCTTTGAGCAACATAACCGCCGCCGCCGGGCTCTGCACCGGGATACCATGATGCCCACCAGATAATACCAACATACGCCAGAAATGATGCCGCAGTTAAAGCGAAGGCGCCTCCGAGGGATTGGACGTTTGTAATAGTCGGGAAAAAATCAAAAACAAATGAAGGAAGCTTTTCGCGCATACCGGCAATGCCCCCTATTTGTGAAGAATTAACAACAAGTACGGCGAGTATTATTGTGCCTATCATAGCAATACCAAATTGAAATGCGTCCGTAACCACAACTCCCCACAAACCGGAAAGGGCTGAATAAAAAGCAACAAGCAGCATACAGCCGAACACATAAAAAATAACTTCACCTTCGGGTACGCCGAACATCCCGGTTAAAATGGAAGTCATTGCTTTATTAACCCAGCCCATAATTATGATGTTCATAAATAAGCCGAGGTAAATTGCGCGGAAGCCTCTTAAAAATCTTGCGGGTTTGCCAGAGTAACGAAGTTCCGCAAATTCAACTTCCGTCATAATGCCGGCACGGCGCCATAGTTTTGCGAAAAAGAATACCGTTAATAATCCGCCGAATGCAAAATTCCACCAGACCCAGTTGCCTGCTATACCGTTTTTTGCAACAAGTTCGGTTACGGCAAGAGGAGTATCGGCGGCAAATGTAGTTGCAACCATTGAAAGACCGGCAAGATACCAGGGTAAGTTTCTGCCGGAGAGAAAAAATTCTTCGGTGCTTTTGCTCGCACGTTTTGAATAGTATAAAGCAATTCCAATTGAAAAAAGGAAGTAAACGAGGATAATTAAGTAGTCATAAATCTGCAATTTTAACCCTCACGTTTTAGTAAAAATTTTTTTAGTTACAAATTAAGTAAAGCTTTAGCGGGTATGCAAGTAAGAGGTATAACTATGTTGATAAAATTTTAGTTATGCAAAAATATATAGAATACATATTTAGCGGCGCAGCTAACATCTAATGAGACAATAGAATTATC
>JAIOIM010000708.1 GCA_019912505.1 Ignavibacteriaceae bacterium | reverse complement strand
TAGTCAAGCAGTTTGGGTTGACGAAAGTTTAATACCTCATCCAAGGGACATATATGACATTTCTAAACTGACTGCCGAATTACTCTGCCGTGATTTCTTTGAAAAAAATAATATTGAATCCACTGTCTTGAGGGTTTCGAGGTTTTTGCCAGAAACGGAAAACTTAAAAGCAATACATAGACTTTATCGCGGACTTGACGAGAAGGACGGAGCAGCAGGGATTATTTTAGCAATAGAAAGGACTTTTAAAACCTTTGAAATTTACAATATTTCAAATGAAAGTCCTTTTAAGCAAAACGATTTAACCGAACTTATAAAAAATCCAAAACAGGTGATAAAAAAATACTTTCCAAACATTGAAGAAATCTTTGCCGCCAAAAATTGGGTGTTTCCTGAAAAGATAGACAGAGTGTATTCTATCGAGAAAGCGAAAAGAGAACTTAATTATCAACCTACAAATAATTTTGACAGTTTTATTAGCAATTGAAAGTCCACACGAAGAACAACGAACCGCTAACAAGCGCCTTGTCGCAATTCATCCAACGCACGGCCCAACGCTTCACTGCGTCAAGCCAAAACGTTAGCAATAATTATAAACCAAAAAGGAGAAAAGAATGAAAGCATTAGTTTATTATGGCGAACACAAAATCGCTTTAGAAGAAAGACCAAAACCAACAATCATCAAACCGACAGATGTGATTGTAAAAGTTTTAAAAACAACCATTTGCGGAACTGACATAGGCATCTATAAAGGCAAAAATCCTGAAGTTGAAAGTGGGCGGATTCTTGGTCATGAAGGTGTAGGGATTATTGAAGACGTTGGAGATGGTGTTTCTCAGTTTAAAAAGGGAGACAAAGTTTTGATTTCATGTATTACTTCTTGTGGTTCTTGTGAATATTGTAAAAAACAAATGTATGCACATTGTAAGGACGGCGGCTGGATTTTAGGATATATGATAGACGGCGTACAAGCAGAATATGTTCGAATTCCTCATGCCGATAACAGCTTACATAGAATCCCGGAAAACATTGAGGATGACATCGCTGTTTTGTTAAGCGATAATCTGCCTACCGGTCATGAAATAGGCGTTCAATATGGAAATGTAAAACCCGGGGATGAAATTGCTATAGTTGGTGCTGGTCCTGTTGGAATGTCTGTACTTTTAACAGCTCAGTTTTATTCTCCTTCTATAATAATCATGATTGATATAGATGACAACAGACTTAAATTAGCCAAAGAATTAGGCGCTACACATACAATTAATTCTGGAACGACAAATGTAGAAGATGCCATTAAAAAAATAGTTGGCGAAGACGGTCTTGATGTTGCAATAGAAGCTGTTGGAATTCCTTCAACTTGGGATATTTGTCAAAAAATAGTGAAGCCAGGAGCTCATATTGCTAATGTAGGGGTACATGGCAAAAAGGTAGATTTTAATATTGAAAAACTATGGATTAAAAACCTTACAATAACTACTGGACTTGTTAATACAAATACAACACCAATGCTATTAAAAGCGACATCTGCTAATAATTCGCATTTAAAGAAAATGATTACACATCATTTCCCTCTCTCAGAACTAGAACACGCTTATCAAGTGTTTTTAAATAGCGCTGAAGAGAAAGCAATGAAAATCATTATTAATAATGAATAACTATTGCCAACAATAGCTATAAGTAATTGCTTGTTATTCCAACTCTGGAAGTTCTAAGGTAGTCTTTCTGAGTATTTGTAATTACAAATGATAACTCATGCAACTACTTATAGCCTAATCCGTTGGCTGCAATGCTGACCGACTTCGAAACTATATATAGTAAACTGACAAGGTTTTGGTTTGGTAAAACATAAAAAAAAACAAAGAGAAAATTTTAATTTTCCCAAATTAGAAAATGTATCTTAGTACAAGCTGAATTAAGAAAAATAGAAATGAATTTAACAATTGAAAATATATTATTAGTAGGCTCTTTACTCCTTTTAATAAGTATCATTGCCGGTAAAACATCTTACGATTATGGCGTACCGACATTACTGCTGTTTCTGGCTATTGGAATGCTTGCGGGTTCTGAAGGGCTTGGAGGTATTAATTTTGATAACCATAAAATTGCACAATTCATTGGTATAGTTTCACTCAACTTTATTTTGTTTTCGGGGGGCTTTGATACAAGTTGGACTGAAGTAAAGCCAATCTTCCGGCAAGGGATAGTTTTATCAACTTTGGGGGTATTACTTACTGCACTTTCGCTCGGGGCTTTTGTCTGGTTTGTTACCGACTTTACAATTTATGAAAGCATGTTGTTAGGTTCAATCGTCTCTTCAACTGATGCCGCAGCAGTGTTTTCTATTTTACGTTCAAAAAAACTCGCTTTAAAATCAAACCTTAGATCTACTTTAGAATTAGAGAGCGGAAGTAACGACCCTATGGCATATGTGCTTACTATAGTCTTTCTAACTTTGGTAATTAATCAGGATCAAGGCTTTGCTTCAATAATACCTTTGTTCCTAATACAAATGGTTTTGGGGGGGATAGCAGGGTTTGTTTTTGGCTGGCTTAGTAAGTTAATCATTAATAAAATCCGGCTTGATTTTGACGGGCTATATCCTGTGCTTACCATTGCATTAATGTTCATTACCTTTGCGGCTACCGATTTTTTTGGCGGCAACGGTTTTCTTGCAGTTTACATCTGTGCTATTTATTTAGGCAATCAAGATCTTATACATAAAAAAACCATCCTGAAAATGTATGATGGTTTAGCCTGGCTGATGCAAATTACGTTATTTCTTACTTTGGGCTTACTTGTGTTCCCGAGTCACATTTTTCCTGTTATTGGCGTCGGTTTGCTGATCTCATTGTTTTTGATTATTGTGGCAAGACCGGTAAGTGTTTTTCTTAGTTTAATTTTTTTCAAAATGAAA
>JAIOIM010000707.1 GCA_019912505.1 Ignavibacteriaceae bacterium | reverse complement strand
CTTTTACACCGCTTGCAATAACTACATTTGAAAACCGGTGAATATTTTCAACCACGCCGGTAGTGTCGTAGCCCGATGAATAATACTCATCGAGAGTATCTTTTGCCAGAACTTCAACCTGCAGCGGGTCGTCATAATTTTCATCAACTATAAGTTCGGTTGGCGCTGGTTTATTGCAGCCCGCAACGAATAGTAACGTAATTACCAAAGCTGTTGTAAATATAAATATTTTCATCATTTTCAAAATACAATCGATTTACATATTAGTCAATTTAAAATAAAGCAGCACAGATAATACATCTGCGCTGCTTTTTACAAAATTTTATCTTTTAACGGCGTAAGGAATTCCCCACATCTCATTTTCAACCGGCGCTGCGTCATCAAAAATAACCTGCCTTGGGTATGCATTTATTACAGCATGGAAAAATCCGGGAAACTGATGAGTTGTAAATATCTGTTGATAAATTTTCGCAAAACCGTTTCCGGAAGGAGTGGAAGAAACTAATTCAAATTTTCTTTTTGCTCGGTTCATTCCTTTTTGATCGGCGCCGTAGGTAAGCGTAACAAAATCATCTTCCTCATAACTGCTGAACAGTTCAACCTGAATAGTTACAGGCTGGTTACGGTTTATTACAGGAATTTGTCTCCATCTTGCTATGTTTCTCGAAAGATAATAATCATTTGGTGATGTAATCATCAATGTATCGCCGCTCGGAAGAAACATTGTAACTTTTGTTAAGTCGATGTTCGGGCTTGCCGTTCCACCTTCGGGCAGCGAAATAGCTGCAAGTTTCCAGTTGCGTAGCGGCGAGCTTGTATTTGCTACTCTTTTAAAAATTACATTCTGCGTAACAACAGAAGTAAATAATTTTTTTATTAGTGTATCAGGTGTAGTTGCGGCGGTATCGTAAGCAGCCGCAATTAACAAAACGCCTTCATAGGTTCGTGTTATTGTTCCATAAGCGCTGTCGCCAAGTACATCAATATTGATGGTTCGGTTTACAAGCCGCACTCGGTTACCTATTTTTATCGGGTAAATAGCGGTTGATGTTTTGCCGAGAAATCCCATTACATCTTCTTCATTATAGTTCGGTTCAAACGATGCAATAGACGAATCCTGATCTATCATCCCTTCCATTGCCTGCTTATCGGTTGTTGTATCGGAAGATTGAGGTTCAACCGGTGAGTTCTGACACCCGGTTATTAAAATGATAGTTACAACTATAAAGAATAGAAAAAGAAAGGTTATTAAATTTTTCTTCTGTTCCATAACAACTTTCCTTTTTAATGATTCATGAATATTTAAAGTGTTCAAAATTGTGTCTCCGTTTTATTTCTGTTTATATGTTAGCAGAATTGTGCCAACACCTGAATTTTACACAACCATTTATACTGCAACAAGTTATCCAATTGCCTGCCAAATATAACTTGCCTGGTGCAGCAGGCTAATTGCCTGGAGTTTAAAATTTCACGACAATTAATAACAAAGGGGATGTTTATTTATTTACTTTTTCTTATTATAAATATGTCATTCCAATTAATTCGATATTTTATAAAAAATTAAGGAGACTGCCACTATGTGGAAAGAGTTTAAAGCTTTTGCAATGAAAGGTAATGTAATCGATATGGCTGTGGGTATAATAATTGGTGCAGCATTCGGAACAATTGTTTCTTCGCTTGTTGCCGATATTATTATGCCGCCCATTGGTATACTTTTAGGAAGCGTTGATTTTAAAGATATTTTTATTTTGCTCAAAGCCGGGGCAACTACTGCGCCGCCGTACTCTACGCTTGCCGATGCACAAACAGCAGGGGCTGTTACTTTAAATTTAGGAGTGTTCCTTAATAAATTAATTAGCTTCTTAATAGTGGCATGGGCAGTATTTTTACTCATAAAAGCGCTTGCCCGTATGCAGCGTAAAAAAGATGAAGTTCCTGCTGCACCCACCACAAAAGAGTGCCCTTATTGTGCATCAAAAGTTGCAATAAAAGCAACCCGCTGCGCTTTTTGTACAAGCGAACTTCCGGCAATTGGATAAAATAAGCATGCAATAAATTTTTATAAAAGACGGATTTATTCCGTCTTTTTATTTCGGAAAATTAATTTTTTCGCTGCCGAGTTCTTCTTTTATAAAAATGCGCCTTGCTTCGAGTAGATCTTCATTTGATTCAATAAACTCCAAAATCGCTTCGATGGAAACTACAGTTGTTATTCCGTAGTTTATTGTCATTCTTCTTTCAACAAAAAACTGACCGGTGTATGGAATACGCGGGTTGTAGTTTAAATTATCTTTTAGTTTTTCAGGAACAAGCGATGATTGAAACTCGGCAGGTACAGAACGTACCATACCTACTACTTCAAAATTTGGCACACCATCCCTTACAGCCAAAACAATACCGCCGCTAAAACCGCGGTTAAAAACAGCATCGAGCAGAAACGAACCTTTGCGGTCGCGTTTAGGATTGCTGACTATTGCTTTGCTCACCATTTTATAATTCAGCGGATAACCGAAAATATAAACGAACGAACCCCATTCAAGTTCTTTTGCGGCGCCGAGCGGATATCTTAAAACAGGTAAATGTTTTGCTTCTTCCGAGTTTGTTTTAAGTCCGATAATTGCGGCGTCAAGTTGTCTATCGTTTAAGATTATTTCAAACTCGCCTACTGTGGGGGCTTCCGGAAGGTAATTTTTTTGTTTTGTTTTTATCGATATACTTTGAACTATATCGGTTGTATTTCCCAATTCAGTTGTAAAATAGGAAACAACTGTATCCGGGAAATCGATTATATGCGAACAAGTAAGAAGTGCGGTATAACCCTTCCCATAATAAATTACTGTTGCTGTTCCGGATTCGGTAGATTCAAAAAAAGTTCTATCTGCACTCCGGTTAAGCATTACGTTTTCATTTAAATCATTCAGTTTAATATTGCTCGAAATGTCAAAAATATAACTTTCATAAAACGCTATACAGCTTATCAACTTTACGCTTTTATTTATTTCTTCAAGCTGCTGTGAGCAGTTGCGGTATGGAAATTCGGAGTCGTACTTGCCGTCATTTAATGTTGGATAGGCAATATCGTAAATAGCCGAGGAACAAGAGAATGAAAAAAGAGAGAAAAGAAACAGAATGGCGGAAAGGAAGATAAATTTATTTTTCATGATTAAACCGGAGGATATAAATAATTATTGTTCCAGAGCTTAATATAAACTTTAATGGGTGAAAAGTCACCCGCTGAATGCAAGACAGTTATTTTTGTTTTTTTATAAAAGTATCCAGTTCAAAAAGCGAATTGAAATAAAAAAGGTTTTCATATTTATTAATTACCTTTTCATCTGTCTGCTTTACCCCCTGTCCGCCTATTAAAATTTTCAGATCGGGAAAGTGTTTACGGATAGTATCAATTTCTTTAGTTAGGCGGAAAAAGTTTAAGTAAAAATTAAATGACAACCCCACAATATCAGGTTTTATTTTTTCTATAAGTTTTATTATTTCGCGTGTAGGTGTAGAAGCACCGAGGAAAGAAACATTCCAGCCGTTTAATTCAAAAATGTGTGCCGCCATACGTGCGCCTATAAGGTGAAATTCTTTATCGACACATGATATGATGGCTTTTTTATCGGTTTTTTCTCCGCATCTGTATTTTAGTTGCAACAGACCCATCAAACTTTCGATAACCTGTGTAGCGGCATGCTCTTCGGCTATGGAAATTTGATTTTCATCCCACATTTTTCCAATACGGAATAACGAACGCTGGAATAAATTTGTATAAATTTTCTTAACATCAACATTTTCCCTATGCAGGGTTTCTATTATAACAGAGCAATTGGTTTTATCACCAACGATAAGGCTATTAAAAAAATCAAAAAAATATACTTCTCTTATCATCACTTTTAATTTTTACTTGTTATGATGATAAACAAACATACTTGAGATAAAGTTTCATTTTTAAATGGCAGCTAAATATTTATGAGCCCGCTCTAAAAAGGTTGTAAACGGTTACACCACAGCGCACAGGTGAAACCGTTTGAGATTCTCTATCTTATCTCATTAACGAAACCGATTCAACGGTTTATATTTCTACCTCAAATTGAATTGTTAACCTTTTTATACCCGACTAATTTATGATTTATAACAAGGCTGCCGTAGTAAAAATATTTTGTACTTAAAAACATCACCTATTTTTGTTTACGATGTTATGATAGAGAAATTTGCACACGATTTTTAAACTCCGATAAACTATATTTTATCCCTATTATAATTTCATCAAAAGATAAATTATAAATTCATACGAATAATTTTTATTATTGAAATAACAAATAATTCATTTACGGTAAACTATTCATTGTTAAAAATTAGATTATCAAAAATATTTAATTCATTGTCGCACCATACTGCCGCACTTTTAGAAAAAGCGCAGATGACCGAACATACTTTTATGATAATCATCGCTATTATAATTGGTATCCTTGCTGGTTTTTCAGCAATAGGCATAAGGGCGATGATTGAGTTTATCTCGCAACTTTCCTTCCCCGGCGCACTTTCTCTGCTTGATAATATAATTGCGGCGCCCTGGTATTTAAAAATTCTCGTGCCAGTAATTGGCGGTTTGGTTGTTGGACCGCTTATTTATTTTTTTGCGCCGGAAGCAAAAGGGCACGGCGTACCGGAAGTAATGCAGGCAATATTGCTGCGCGGCGGAATAATACGCGCACGAGTTGCAATAATAAAAGCTATTGCATCTGCAATTACAATAGGAACCGGCGGCTCGGTTGGGCGGGAAGGTCCTATTATTCAAATCGGGTCGAGCCTTGGCTCTACGGTTGGACAGTTTTTTAGGATACCAAGCAAGCGGCTAAAAACGCTCGTTGGCTGCGGTGCGGCGGCGGGCATTGCGGCGGCATTTAACGCCCCTGTAGCCGGAGCTTTGTTTGCGGTAGAAATCATTTTGATGGATTTTGCCGTTGCTCAGTTTTCGCCGATAGTTATTGCATCTGTAATGGCAACCGTGGTTTCGCATAGTTATGAAGGCAACTTAGCGGCGTTTATTGTTCCCCACTACCAACTTGTCTCGCCGTACGAAATTGGTCTTTATTTTATACTCGGTGGTTTATGCGGGTTAATATCATTCCTCTTTATAAAATTACTCTACTTCAGCGAAAATTATTTCGACAACAAATTTAAGTTTCCCGAATATCTAAAACCTGCTGTGGGCGGCGTATTAATAGGTCTTATAGCATTATTATTCCCTCACGTAATGGGTGTGGGTTACGACTCGATAAACAACGCTCTGCACGGCAACATGCTATGGTATCTTGCCTTTGCGTTAATATTCTTAAAAATTATTGCAACTGCATTAACTCTCGGTTCCGGAGGTTCAGGCGGTGTTTTTGCCCCATCACTTTATATTGGCGTTATGCTCGGTTTCTTTTTCGGATTTATTGTACACTCATTATTCCCCGATATTACTGCTGCGCCCGGGGCATATGCGCTTGTTGCAATGGGCGGATTGGTTGCCGGTACAACACGCGCTCCTATTACGGCTATTATTATTGTCTTCGAGTTAACCTCGGATTACAGAATTATTCTGCCGGTTATGGTTACCTCAATAATAAGTATGATTGTATCAACCAAACTATCGCGCGAATCAATCTACACACTTAAACTTCTTTTGCGTAACATCAGCATAAAAGAAGGCACCGAGTTAAACATTATGGAATCATTATTTGTAAAAAATGTTTATACAAGCGATTTCGATTCCATTGATACCTCCGATAACTTCAGCCAGGTGGTAAACAAAGTAATACGCGGCACAGGCCCTGTGTTTCCGGTAGTAAACAACAGTTTGGTTCACGGTTTAATTTCAATTTACGATATAAAAGATCATTTGTACGAAAGGGAATCATTAAAAAACTTATTAATAGCGGCAGATATTGCAAATAAAAATTTTAAACCGGCGTTTCTTACTGAGCATTGCCAGTCTGTTCTCGAAAAAATGAAACGCTATAATATAGAAGGCTTGCCGGTTGTAGAAAGCGAAGACTCAAAAAAAATTCTGGGAATGATTTGGCGGCGCGAAATACAGGACGCGTATCAAAAAGAAATAGAACGCCGCGAAATTACAACATCGCTTGCCAGCAGTATTTCAATGAAAGAAGATATACCCAACTTACATTTTATGGAAGGGTATTCGATAACCGAAATTGCGCCCCCAGTAGCGTTCATCGGCAAATCAATAAGGGAACTTGATATACGCGCTGTTTACGGGGTTGATGTTTTATCAATAAAAACTATGGAAGCTGGCGGCGAAAAAATAAAAGCAATCCCTTCTCCTTCGTACATTATCCAACAAGAGGACACGTTGGTAATTGCCGGCGAGATTAGAAATATTAATTTGGTTATGAGTTTGTAGGTTAAGTTTCTTTTGGTTATCGGTTGTTTCGATACTTTTTCCTCACTGTCGTTCGGAAAAAACTCAACAACCTTGTGCCGTCAAATTACTCAATCTCGTTCGGAAAAAACTCAACAACCTTAGTTATAAAAAGGTGGCTGAGTGCCCCGTTGAGTAAAACTCAGATATCTCCACAGTCTTTCTACAACGGGGTGTATAGAAGACACCGGGGATTAATGTACAATGTATAATTCACAATGTACAATGAATCCCGGCTTCCCTTCCCAGTTCAAAAAATTGACTATTGACTCCGACTATTATTTGAAAATTAAATTTTCCCCAATTCCTTTAATCAATCACTTTTAAGCATTATTTTAGCATTCATAATTTTACGCAATGTTGCTTCAATGGATTTTATTTCAATTATAATTTTATTAAGAATCACTCAAGGTATTTTTCTCGGGTTTTTGCTGCTTACAATAAACCGCGGTAATAAAACTGCCATAGATTGTTCGGTGTTTTTATGATTATGTTTTCAATAAGCATAAGCGGCTTTGAGTATTCCCGCCTCGGCTTTATAAAGTACTTCCCTTTTTTCGGCGCATTCACATCAGCCGGTATATTTTTATTCGGTCATTTGTTTTTTTATTACGTTAGAGCCTCTACAGAAACTGATTTCCATTTTCGCAGGGATTGTTATCTTCATCTGCTTCCATTTATCATGCTCATCGTTTATAGAATAATAATACTGCCC